>NZ_QAIM01000156.1:11604-24766 GCF_003061035.1 Acidovorax sp. HMWF018 | reverse complement strand
CACACGGCCCACCAGCGTGCCCTGCACGCCATCGTCGGGAAGCACTTGCAATGCGGCCTGGGGCGCACGGGCCCGTTCGGCAACTGCCGCTGCCGTCATGTTGTTCATGGAGAGTCCTTCGAAAAAGTCCGGGAAGGCGCCAGTGGCCTACCCGTTCGTTGTCAGTGGTTGTGGCGTGGCGTCTTTTCGGAGATGCGCTGAAATTCCAGCGCAAAGTCCAGCGTGGCGCCATCGGCCAATTGCCCTGTTTTCTCGCGGTACAGCGCCTCCCAGGGCGACTGGCTCGCGGGCACGGGTGGGGCGGGCAGGTCGCGCTGTCGGCGCGCGATCTCTTCGGGTGACACCAGCGCATCGCAGCGCCCGGTGTTCAGGTCGATGCGGATCG
Source organism: Acidovorax sp. HMWF018 (assembly GCF_003061035.1). Taxonomy (NCBI): domain Bacteria; kingdom Pseudomonadati; phylum Pseudomonadota; class Betaproteobacteria; order Burkholderiales; family Comamonadaceae; genus Acidovorax; species Acidovorax sp. HMWF018. The sequence goes on along the minus strand of NZ_QAIM01000156.1, from coordinate 24,381 downwards.
TGTCGCCGCTTTGCAGCCAACTCAGCCCCCCGCCCACGGCGCTTTCGGGTGATGCGTTGAGGATGGAAGGGCTGTCTGCCGTGCCCGACTGGCGCCCGTCGCCCAGCGTGGGCAACGTGTTGATGCCGCGCCGGATCAGCGCATCGGGCGGCTGCATGTTCACCACCTCGGCCGAGCCCGGCCAGCCGATGGGGCCCGCGCCGCGCATCACCAGGATGCAGCCTTCGTCGATGTTCAGTGCCGGGTCGTTGATGCGGGCGTGGTAGTCGTCCGCACCTTCAAACACCACAGCACGGGCTTCAAAGATGCCTTCCGCGCCCGGCTGGCTGAGGTAGCGCTGGCGAAAGGCTTCGGAGATCACCGAGGTCTTCATGATCCCGAAGTCGAACAGGTTGCCGCTGAGCACCATGAACCCCGCCTTGTGCATGAGCGGGTTGCTGAAGGGGCGGATCACCTCGCGGTCGTGGGTCTCGCGGCCTTGCAGGTTCTCGCCCACCGTCTTGCCGGTCACGCTGGCGCAATCGGCATGGAGCTTGCCGGCCTGCTGCAGCTCCCACATCAGCGCGGGCACGCCGCCTGCGCGGAAGAAGCGCTCGCCCAGGAACTGCCCCGCAGGCTGCATGTTCAGCAACAGCGGCAGGTCGTAGGCGTGGTCGGTCCAGTCTTGCGCGTCCAGCTGCACGCCCGCGTGGCGCGCCATCGCCATGATGTGCACCTGCGCGTTGCTGCTGCCGCCCGCCACGCTCACCACTGACAGCGCGTTCAGAAAGCTCTCGCGCGTCAGGATGCGCGAGGGGCGCAGGTCTTCGTACGCCATCTCCACGATGCGCCGCCCGGTCTCGTAGGCCATCTGGCCGCGCTCACGGTACGGTGCCGGAATGGCAGCGCAGCTCGGCAGCGACAGGCCCAGCGCCTCGGCCACGGCGTTCATGGTGGAGGCCGTGCCCATGGTGTTGCAGTGCCCGGCCGAGGGCGCGCTGTTGCAGGCGCGCTGCAAGAATTCTTCCTCGTCGATTTCGCCTGCAGCCAACTGGCGACGGCTGCGCCAGATCACGGTGCCCGAGCCCACCAGCTGCCCTTCGTGCCAGCCGTCCAGCATCGGGCCGCCCGAGAGCACGATGGCCGGGATGTCCACCGTGGATGCCGCCATGATGCCCGCGGGCGTTGTCTTGTCGCAGCCCGTGGTCAGCACCACGGCATCGATGGGGTAGCCGTACAGGATCTCCACCAACCCCAGGTAGGCCAGATTGCGGTCCAGAGCGGCCGTGGGGCGCCGGCAGTTTTCAAAGATGGGGTGCACGGGGAACTCCATCGGAATTCCGCCCGCATCGCGGATGCCGTCGCGCACGCGGCGCGCAAGGTCCAGGTGGATGCGGTTGCAGGGCGACAGGTCACTGCCCGTCTGCGCAATGCCGATGATGGGCCGGCCCGAGCGCAACTCTTCGGGCGTGAGCCCGTAGTTCATGAACCGCTCCAGGTACAGCGCGGTCATGTCCGAGCGCTCGGGCGCGGCAAACCATTCGCGGGAGCGGAAGGGGCGGCGGGGTGTTTGGGTCATGGGGTCGGGGCGTCGCAAAAGAGGGGCTGGGCGCAGCCAGAAGCTGCGCCCTGGGGAACGAACCAAGCGCTTACTTGCTGCCCCGCGCCTTGGCCAGCTCACCCATCATTTCGCTGGTGGTTTCTTCACCAAACTCCTTGCCGTACTTGGCCAGCACGGGCTGCAGCTTGGTGCGCAGCTTGGCCTGTTCGGCGGCGGGCAGTTCGGTGATCTGCATGCCGGCTTTCTTCAGCTCGCCCAGGGCGGTTTCGCTGAAGGCGCGGATGGTCTTGCGCTCGAACAGCGTGGCCTCGCGGGCGGCCTCTTGCACGATCTTCCTTTCGTCGGCCGAGAGGCCGTCCCAGGTCTTCTGGGAAATGAGCAGCACCCAGGCGCTGTACATGTGGCGCGACAGCACCAGGTGCTTTTGCACTTCATAGAACTTGCTGGCCAGGATGGTGGCGGGCGGGTTCTCCTGGCCGTCCACGGCCTTTTGTTCCATGGCGGTGTACAGCTCGGTGAACGGCATGGGCGTGGCGTTGGTGCCCAGCGCGTTGAAGGTGTCGAGGAACAAGGGGCTCTGGATCACGCGCAGCTTCAGGCCTGCCAGATCATCGGCCGTGTTGATGGGGCGGCGCGAGTTGGTCACATGGCGGAAGCCGTTTTCCCAAAAGCCCAGGCCGATCAGGCCCTTGTCGGGCAGCATGGCCAGCAGCTTCTGGCCGAAGGGGCCGTCGAGCAAGGCGTCGGCTTCTGCCTCGGTGTTGAAGGTGAGTGGCAGGTTCAGCACACCAAAGGGCTTGATCAGCGACATCAGCGTGGACGAGTCCGGAATCGTCATCTCCAACGTGCCGCCGCGCAGGGCCGAGGTCATGCTCACGTCGTTGCCCAGGGCGCCGCTGGCGAACAGCTTGGCGTTCATCTTGCCGCCGCTCTTGGCCTGCAGGCGCTCGGCAAAGTGGCGCACGGCCTGGGCTTGCGGGTGGTCGTCGCTCAGGCCGATGCCGACCTTGAAGGTGTGTTCCTTGACTTGGGCCGAGACGGGGGCGGCGAGGGCGGCCAGCAAAGCGGCAGCCAGGGCGAGGGTCTTGAATTGCATGGTGTCTTGTCTCCGTTGGAATGGCGGGACCCCGCTGGCGAGGCCTCCGGCGCCTGCGGCTTTTTGGGGCCAGCCGTTATCGACGCAGAGCGAAGGGTAGGTTTCGTGCCCCGGCGGGTCCACTGAATGTTTTGCGACAATCCATTCCAAACGCTTATGAGTCCAGACGAATTTCCGGGTAAACCCTTGTCTTTGGCGCAGGCCTGCGCGCGGCTGCGCTTTCGGCATTTGCAGTTTCTGGACATCCTGGGCCGTACGCGCAACCTGCGGCTGACGGCCGAGCAGATGCATGTCACGCAGCCTGCGGCGACCAAGATCCTCATGGACATCGAGGAGATCCTGGAGGCGCGCTTGTTCGACCGCCTTTCGCGCGGCATGCGGCCCAACGAGCTGGGGCTTTTTACGCTGCGCTACGCCAGCGCGGCGCTCGATGGGCAGCGCAAGTTTGTCGACGAGTTCAACGCCCTCAAGCAGGGCGGCCACGGCCATGTGACGGTGGGCGCCATCACCGGCTCGGCCGCGCATGTGCTGGTGGCCTCGGTGGTGGAGATCCAGCGCCTGCGGCCCCTCTTGGTCATCAAGATCCTGGAGCAGAGCAGCGACCAGCTCATCGCCTGGCTGGCCGAGCGCAAGATCGACCTGATGATCGGCCGCTTCACCACCGAGGACCAGCGCAGCCAGTTCCACTACGAGCACCTGTCCGCCGAGCCGCTGCATGTGGTGGGCGGGCTGCACCACCCGCTGCGCGGTGCCACCGACCTGTCGCTGACCGAGCTGGCGCACTGGCCGTGGATTCTGTACCCCGCCTCCACGGCCGTGCGCAAGGTGTCGGACGACTTGTTCGGCGGCGCGGGCCTGGCGCTCACGGCCGGGGTGGTGGAGACGCCTTCCTTTTTGTTTGCGCTGGAGCTGATGAACGCCACGCACATGATGTCGCTGCAGCCCGCCGCGCTTATCCAGAAATATGTGGATCGGGGGCTGCTCTCGCGCATCCCCGTTGAGCTGCCCAACCGCATGCCCAGCTATGGCCTCATTACCCGCCTGGGTGAGGCCCCCACCCCCTCGGCGCAGGCCTTCATCGAGGTGTTGCGCGACACGGCGGGTGTGGCGCCGGACGTTGTGGGGGAGTGACCAGGCCCGCGCTATGCATGGCCTCTTTCGATAACCAATGGTTATTGGAAATTGGGGCGACCAGGCCCTGCCGTTATGCTCTGCGCCCTTTCCCGCAACCCAGGCCTTTTTCTCCATGACCGACGCACCCGACACGCCCGACACCATCCAGGAACCCCGCTGCTGGAGCGATGGGCGCTGGACGGCGCAGGTCATCAAGAACGAAGACGACGATGGCTGGGCCGTGTCCATGACGCTGAAGGGCGAGGCCGAACCCGCACTGGTGGGCCCCTGGACCATGGGACGCGACAAGAAGAACCCCAAGCCGCTCGATGTGTCGGCCTTCCACACCCTGGTCAAGACCGCGAGCGAAGTGGTGCGCCGCCATGAGCAGCAGTTGCATGCGCAGCTGAACAAGAGCGTGCACATCACCACCGCAGACGGCCAGCGCCTGCGCGTGGCGCTGGCCATCGTGCCCGATGAGGAAGGCGCCACGGCCACGCTGAGCGCAGAGGACGAGCTGGGTGAGGAACTGGCGCGTGCGTCCGCGCCGCCCACCTTCAAGCTCACGCCCGCCAGCGCAGCGGCCTGGGCCGAAGGCGGGTTTCAGCGCGTGCGCTGAGCAGACTTCGGCATTCAATACAGCCCACAGCCGCAGAAACCGGCACTGCCAGTGCAGGCAATCGCCTGCGCGACGGCGTACTGCGTGCCCGCCGCCTAAAATCCCACCCGTCGGCCCCGGATGACCTTCGGGGCCGACAGCGTTCTCAGGGCGGGGCGGAATTCCCCACCGGCGGTATTTGTTGGCTGAAAAGCCCGCAAGAGCCCGCGAGCGCCTGCGGTGCCGTTCTTCGGATCGGCCTGCAGGGTCAGCAGATCTGGTGCGAAACCAGAGCCGACGGTCACAGTCCGGATGAAAGAGATCGCGAAACCCACAGCTCCTGCCATGGGTGGCTGGGCCCTCGGCGTTTGCCTGCGTGCTTTGTTGCGCGCTGGCATGGCGCAGGGCCTGCGCCGCCCTGTGCAGGTGCCGTGCTCGCGCGCGCCCTGATTCTGGCCAACCCTGTTCTGAGGAACCCATGAATCAGTCTTCTTCACCTTCCGTTTCCCCCCTGGCTCCCGTCGCCGCCCACCGTGGCGCCCGCGTGGCCATCATCAGTGCCAGCTGGCACCAGGACATCGTGCACCAGGCCCGCGACGCGGCCCTGGCCGAGTTTGACCGCCACGGCCTGCCCCCCGCGCAGGTGGCGCTGTTCGATGTGCCCGGCGCGTTCGAGATTCCGCTGCTGGCACGCAAGCTCGCGCGCAGCGGGCGCTACGACGCCATCGTGGCCTGTGCGCTGGTGGTCAACGGCGGCATCTACCGCCACGAGTTCGTCACCACCGCTGTCATCGACGGCCTGATGCGCGTGCAGCTCGACACCGAGGTGCCCGTGATGTCGGCCGTGCTCACGCCGCGCGACTTCCACGACCACGAGGACCACGTGCGCTTCTTCCGCGAGCATTTTGTGAAGAAGGGCACCGAGGTGGCCCAGGCCTGCCTGCAGACCATGGCCTACCTGCGCAAGCTGGCCTCGCCCACGCTGGCCACCGTGCAGCAGGCAACCCCTGCGCTGGCTGAAGCCTGAGAAGGCGCCAGTTGCTACTATTTATGTAGCTGTTGGCACATGATGCACTAGCGCTTCAAGCCGATTAGGCTTGAAATGGCTGCTCCGCTTCAGCCTGCGGCCAACCGGGGCTGGTGATGGCCCGGCGTGGGCATGCTGGCCTGTCTGGGGGTGTTGGCGTCGGTGTCTGCCAGCCGGAACACCGCCACTGCCTGCACCAGCTGCTGCGCCTGCACCTTGAGGCTGTCGGCGGCGGCGGCGCTCTGTTCGACCAGCGCTGCGTTCTGCTGCGTGGCCTGGTCCATTTCGGTGATGGCGTCCCCTACCTGGGCCACACCGGCGCTTTGCTCGCTGCTCGCGGCGCTGATCTCGCCCACGATGTCTGTCACGCGACGGATGGCGCTCACCACCTGGTTCATCGTGGCGCCCGCCTTGTCCACCAGCGTGGTGCCCAGTTCCACGCGCTCCACGCTGGCGTGTATCAGGGTCTTGATCTCCTTGGCGGCCTCGGCACTGCGCTGCGCGAGGCTGCGCACCTCGCCCGCCACCACGGCAAAGCCCCGGCCTTGTTCGCCGGCGCGGGCAGCTTCCACAGCCGCGTTCAGCGCCAGGATGTTGGTCTGGAAGGCGATGCCATCGATCACGCTGATGATGTCGGCGATCTTGCGGCTGCTGTCGTTGATGCCCTTCATGGTCGTCACCACCTCGGCCACCACATCACCGCCCTGCACGGCCACGGTGCTGGCGCTCACGGCCAGCTGGTTGGCGGTGCGCGCGTTTTCGGCGTTGGCCTGCACGGTGGAGCTGAGTTCTTCCATCGATGCCGATGTTTGCTCCAGCGCGCTGGCCTGCTGTTCGGTGCGGGCGCTCAGGTCGTTGTTGCCCTGTGCGATTTCGGTGCTGGCGGCGGCCACGCTGTCGGCGTTGTTGCGCACATTGCTCACCACGTGCGACAGGCTGATCTGCATGTCGTGCAAGGCATTGAGCAGCAGTGCGATCTCGTCCTTGCCCTGCACGTGCCGCGCCACCGTCAGGTCGCCGCTGGCCACGGCCTGCGACACGCGCACCGCGTTGTCCAGCGGGTTCACCACGGTGCGGCTGAAGGCAATGGCGCCTGCTATGCCCAGCGCGCACACCACCAGCATCACCACCAGGCTGATGGTGGTGGCGCGCTGCGCAGTGGCGGCGGCACGTTCGGCCACGGCGCTGCTGGCCTTGGCGATCAGGTCGCCCGCCTGGTCCAGCAGTTGTGAGGGCTCGCGGTCCATGCCCGCCACGGCCTTGTCGCCCGCTTGCGGGTCGTGGTCGGCCGCCTTGAAGGCTTCAAACCCCTTGCGGTAGGCGGTGCCCATGCGTTCGTGGGCCTGGGCAAACTGCAACACGCGTTCGCGGCCCTCCCCCGGGGGCAGGGCGGCCACGAGCTTTTGCGCCTCGTCCTTGATGGCCTGTTCCTGCTTTTCAAACGCCGCCCAGTAGCGCGTGAGCTGGGCCGGGTCCTTGCCGCGCAGCAGCACGTTTTTCCACTCCTGCACCTGCACCTTGAAGTTGTTGAGCATGCCCGCAGCCATGCGCTCGTGCTCGAAGCTTTGGGCCACGGTGGTCTGATAGGTGTCGAGCGCCTGGTTCAGGCGGCTGATGCCAAACAGGGCCGCTGCAAACAGCAATAGCAGCGACACGGTGAATGCCAGGGGGAGCTTGAGGCTGAGCTTCATGAGGAACTCCTTGAGGGTCCAGAAACGCCGCAGTGCTGGGCCATGGGCCCAGCACCCTGGTCCAGCGGCGCGCCGTGCGCGGGGCCGCAGACAGGGTGTCTTTGGGATTATGGAGACGGATGTAATTTTTTGTACATGTCTTTTTTGCCGTGGGGCCGAGGCAAGCGGGCTCCGTCAGTCGCTCGCTTTGTCATCCGATGGACAGCGGATAGCGCAAGCCAGATAAGCGCCAGGGGGCGATGCAATGCAGACAGCACAAACAAAACGGCCTTGCCGGTGAGGGCAAGGCCGTGCATGGTCAGGGCATGGCGCAGGCCGATGCCGCGAGGGTCTGGCTACAAAACCCCGCTGGCCCGCAGTGCAGCGATGCGCGCTGGGTCCAGCCCCATCTCGCGCAGCACCTCGTCGGTGTGCTGGCCCAGTGCCGGCGGCGCATTGCGCAGCACGGGTGGGGTGGCCGACAGGCGCAGCGGGCTGGCCACACCGGTGATCTGCTGCACGTTGTCGGTGGCGGCCTCGCCGTCCTTCCAGCGCGGCAGCGTCACGGCCAGGCCACGGGCCTGCACCTGCGCGTCGTCAAACGCCTGGGCAATGGTGTTGATGGGGCCGCAAGGCACGGCCTTGTCTTCCAGCAGCGCGATCCAGTCGGTCGTGGTGCGCGTGCGGGTCACGGCTTCCATGGCGGGGATCAGCGCGGTGCGGTTTTGCACGCGCAGGGTGTTGGTCGCAAAGCGCGGGTCGCTGGCCCACTGGGGCTGTTCGGCCGCGGCGCAAAAGCGTTGGAACTGGCCGTCGTTGCCAATGGCCAGCAGCATGTTGCCGTCCTGCGTGGGGAAGTCCTGGTAGGGCGCGAGGCTGGGGTGGCTGTTGCCCATGCGGCCGGGCGCCTTGCCGGTGGCGAGGAACCCCGACGCCTGGTTGGCCAGCACCGCCATGCCCACGTCCAGCAGCGCCATGTCGATGTGCTGGCCCTGGCCGGTGCCATTGGTGGCGTTGTCGCGCACGTGCAGCGCGGCCAGGATGGCGTTGCTGGCATACAGGCCGGTGAAAAGGTCAATGACGGCCACGCCCACGCGCATCGGGCCGCCGCCGGGCTGGCTGTCGGCCTGGCCGGTGATGCTCATCAGGCCCGTCATGGCCTGCACCATCAGGTCGTAGCCCGCACGCTCGGCGTAGGGCCCGTCCTGCCCGAAGCCGGTGACGGAGCAGTAGATGAGGCGGGGGTTGAGCGCGCGCAGGCTCTCGTGGTCCAGACCGTATTGCTTGAGGCCGCCGACCTTGAAGTTCTCCACCACGATGTCCGCCTCTTGCGCCATCTGCTTGATGAGCGCTTGCCCCTCGGGCGAGGCCATGTCGATGGTGACCGAGCGCTTGTTGCGGTTGCAGGCGGTGTAGTAGCTGGCCTGGTTGGTGTCGTTGCCCTCGGCGTCTTTCAAGAAGGGCGGGCCCCACTGGCGCGTGTCGTCGCCCACGCCGGGGCGCTCCACCTTGACCACGTCCGCGCCCAGGTCGGCCAGGATCTGCGTGCACCATGGCCCGGCCAGCACGCGGGAGAGGTCGAGCACCTTGATGCCTGCGAGGGCGCCGGGGGAGGTAGAGGGGGTGGTCATGGTGTGGTGTACTATGAAATTGATAGCTGTCAGCGCATGATTGACTAGCGCTATAAGGCAAAAACACCGCAAAGGCGGTGTTTTTGCCGGTTTTCGGGGCGCAGGCCGATCAGTTGGCGAACGCGGCGATGCCCGTCTGGGCGCGGCCCAGGATCAGCGCGTGCACATCGTGCGTACCTTCGTAGGTGTTCACCACTTCCAGGTTCACCAGGTGGCGGGCCACGCCAAACTCATCGCTGATGCCGTTGCCGCCCATCATGTCGCGCGCCAGGCGGGCAATGTCCAGCGCCTTGCCGCAGCTGTTGCGCTTGATGATGGAGGTGCCTTCCACGCTGGCCGTGCCCGCGTCCTTCATGCGGCCGAACTGCAGGCAAGCCTGCAGGCCGATGGCGATTTCGGTCTGCATGTCGGCCAGCTTCTTCTGGATGAGCTGGTTGGCGGCCAGGGGGCGGCCAAACTGCTTGCGGTCCAGCGTGTACTGGCGGGCCGTGTGCCAGCAGAACTCGGCCGCACCCAGGGCGCCCCAGGCGATGCCGTAGCGCGCGCTGTTCAGGCAGGTGAAGGGGCCCTTGAGGCCTTGCACTTCAGGGAAGGCGTTTTCTTCGGGCACGAACACGTCGTCCATCACGATCTCGCCGGTGATGGAGGCGCGCAGGCCCACCTTGCCGTGGATGGCGGGGGCTGTCAGGCCCTTCATGCCCTTTTCCAGCACAAAGCCGCGGATGGGGCCCACGGCGCCGCCTTCGGACACTTCCTTGGCCCAGACCACGAACACGTCGGCCACGGGGCTGTTGGTGATCCACATCTTGCTGCCCTTGAGCTTGTAGCCACCATCGACCTTGTAGGCGCGCGTGGCCATGCTGCCGGGGTCGGAGCCGTGGTCGGGCTCGGTCAGGCCAAAGCAGCCAATCCACTCGCCGCTGGCGAGCTTGGGCAGGTACTTCTGGCGCTGGGCTTCGCTGCCGAATTCATAAATGGGCACCATCACCAGCGACGACTGCACGCTGGCCATGGAGCGGTAGCCCGAATCCACGCGCTCCACTTCGCGGGCGATCAGGCCGTAGGCCACATACGACAGGCCGGGGCCGCCGTACTGCTCGGGGATGGTGGGGCCCAGCAGCCCCACTTCGCCCATCTCGCGAAAGATGCTCACGTCCATCTTTTCGTGGCGGAAGGCGTCCAGCACGCGGGGGGCCAGCTTGTCCTGGCAATAGGCGGCGGCGGCGTCGCGGATGGCGCGCTCGTCGTCGGTCAGTTGTTGGCTCAGAAGGAACGGGTCATCCCATTGAAAAGCGGCGTGGGCCATGTGTGTCTCCAGGTCGGAAAGGGGTGAGGGAAAAAACGAATCTGGAACGCATCGTAGGCTTTGGGATGGTGGCCCGCAAGCGAGTTCTTTTCATCCAGACATGCGTTTATGGAATGTATGGAATACTTGCCGCAGCCAGCATCAAGGGTTGGTGGCTTCTTCACAAGTTCCTCTTCATCATGCGCCGCAACATTCCATCGACCCAGGCTCTGGCCTGTTTTGAAGTGGCCGCCCGCCACGAGAGCTACACCCGCGCCGCGCAGGAGCTGTCGCTCACCCAAAGCGCGGTGTCGCGCCAGATCCAGGCGCTGGAAGAGTTTTTGGGCGTGGCGCTGTTCCGCCGCACGCGCCACGGCGTGGTGCTGACGCCTGCGGGCGCGCACTATGGCCGCCAGGTGGCGCGCTGGCTGCAAGGGCTGGAGCGCGACACGCTGGACGTGATGGCCCACCAGGGCGAGGGCGGCACGATCACGCTGGCGGCGGTGCCCACCTTTGCCACGCGCTGGCTCATCCCGCGCCTGCCGCAGCTGGCGCAAGCGCACCCCGACATCGTGGTGCACATCGACACGCAGACGCGGCCTTTTTTGTTTGCCGACACCACGTTTGATGCCGCGCTGTACGCGGGCACGCCCGAGCAGGTCGCCAACTGGCCCGGCGTACAGGCCCAGCTGCTGATGCATGAAGACGTGGTGCCCGTGTGCAGCCCGCGCCTGCTCGAATCCGCCGCGCCCCGGGGCCGGGGCCGCGCCCACCAGCCCGTGGCGGCTGAGGCGCTGGCTGAGATGCCGCTGCTGCAGCAAAGCACGCGCCCGTATGGCTGGCGCCAGTGGTTCGATGCCATAGGGGTGGATGCGCCGCATGCGCTGGATGGCCCGCGCTACGAGCTGTTCTCCATGCTGGCCGTGGCCGCCACGCACGGCATGGGCGTGGCGCTGATCCCGCCGCTGCTCATCGAGGCAGAGCTTGCCAGTGGCGAGCTGGTGGTGGCCTGCAACCGCCCGCTGCGCGGCGAGCGCGCGTACTACCTCATCAGCCCCACGCAGGCACAGCCGCCGGTGCTGGCCACGTTTGCGCGCTGGCTGCAGCAGATGGCCGAGGCGGCGGGCGCCCCGGTGGCGGGTTGATGCGCTTGCGTCCACCCGGGCGGTGAACTAATCTGGTTGCGCGGAAGTCTGTCTTTCATTCAGCAACCTTGTTGGAGAGCGACCCCCATGACCACTTACCACGCTCCGCATTTCGATCCCACGGTGGATGAGATCGAAACACTGAAGCAGCTTGAAATGGGCGAAGTCATCACGCTGCCCCATGCGCTCAAAGACCATGTCTCCGGGCGACTGCTCGAATGGGGCTTCATCACCAAGGGGACGGGTGGCGAGCTGGCCATCACCGCCAGTGGCCGCCAGTTGATCCGGCGACAGGACAACTGACCCCGCGCGTCAGCCGGCCCCTTGTGCGCATCCGTCGCAGGGTGTGGCGTGGGACCTCCGTGCGGGTGGGTGCCTTTGGCTAAATCCTGGTGCGAGGGCTGGGGTATCCGGGCCCTGTGCCCGCCGTGTGCAGCGTTGGGCCTATCCTGTGCCATTCCCCTTGTCTGGAGCCGCCGTGCCCTCTTTGTCCCGTTTGCGCACCACCCTGTGCATCGCCGCGCTGGCCGTTGCCGGTGTGCTGCTGGCGGGTTGCAGCACAGTGCGGCTGGCGTACAACCAGGTGCCCCACCTGGCGTACTGGCAACTGAACCGTTACCTTGATCTGTCGGACGCGCAGACGGAGCGCGTGCGTGGCGACCTGGGCGACCTGCACCGCTGGCACCGCGACACCATGCTGCCCCAGCATGCCGAGCTGTTGCAAAAGGTGCAGCAGCAGTTGCCAGCCACCATCACCCCTGAGCAGGCCTGCCGCATCTATGACGAGGCACGTACACAGTTGGACAAGGTGCTGGCCCAGGCCGAGCCCAAGGTGGTGTGGCTGGCCTCGCAGCTGACCGAGGCGCAGATCCGCAATCTGGAGCGCAAGCAGGCCGACAGCAACGCTGACTGGAAATCCGAATGGCTGGACCCATCGCCCGACAAGATGCGCGAGCGCCGCTTCAAGGACCTCTCGTCGCGGCTCGAAACCTTTTATGGCGCGCTTGACGAACCCCAGAAGGCCGTGCTGCGCGCCTTTATCGCCCAGTCGGCTTTCGACCCGCAGCGCACCTACGCCGAGCGCGTGCGCCGGCAAAAAGACCTGGTGCAGGTGCTGCGCAGCATCCAGGCCGACCGTGGCAACACCGCCCAGGCCCGCACGCTGATGCTCGGCTTTCTGGACCGCGTGGTGACGTCACCGGACGTCGCCTACCAGCGCTACGCACAAGCGCTGGTGGCCGAGGGCTGCGAGGGGTTTGCGCGCCTGCACAACGCCATGACGCCTGCGCACCGGCTGCGTGCGGCGCAATCGCTCAAGGGTTATGAGCAGGACTTCCTGTTGCTGGCTGCGCGCTGATGTGCAGCGCGAGGGTGGGGCGAAGCGCAAAGGCTGCTGCCGCGACGCGAAGGTCAGCAGAACATCATCGCCAGCAGGGCCGCATCCTCGGCCATGTTCTGCAGGGCATAACCCGCCAGCCGGTAGGCCAGCACGGTGGCGTGCGCGATCAGATCCTGGGCGGTCATGGCGGTGGCTGGGTGTGGAGGTGTGCAGAAATCACATGCCGCCGCCACAGCGGCTGGCCCAGCAAAAAGGCCGATAGCTCATGGAAGCTACCGGCCTTGTTGACTGTGGTGCCCGGGGCCGGAATCGAACCGGCACGCCTTGCGGCGG
>NZ_QAIM01000156.1:1804-11594 GCF_003061035.1 Acidovorax sp. HMWF018 | reverse complement strand
TCACCACCCGGGCGGAATATGTGAAGCCCTGAATTATGGCACAGTAGGGCGTATGAAATATCCGACGATTGAAGACGCGGTAGGCAACACGCCGCTGGTGGCGCTGCAGCGCATTGGAGCCCAGGACAACGCCGCGCGGGGCAATGTGGTACTCGGCAAGCTGGAAGGCAACAACCCGGCGGGGTCCGTCAAGGACCGGCCTGCACTGTCGATGATCCGCCGCGCCGAAGAGCGTGGCGACATCCGCCCTGGCGACACGCTGATCGAGGCCACGTCGGGCAATACCGGCATCGCTTTGGCGATGGCCGCGGCCATCAAGGGCTACCGCATGGTGCTGGTGATGCCTGAGGACTTGTCCATCGAACGCGCCCAGACCATGAAGGCCTTTGGCGCAGAACTGGTGCTCACGCCCAAGAGCGGCGGCATGGAGCACGCCCGCGACCTGGCCGAGGCCATGCAAAAGCGTGGTGAGGGCAAGGTGCTGGACCAGTTTGGCAACCCCGACAACCCCCGCATTCACTACGAAACCACAGGCCCCGAGATCTGGGAGCAGACCGGCGGGCGCATCACCCATTTTGTGAGCGCCATGGGCACCACGGGCACCATCACGGGCGTGTCGCGGTTCCTCAAGGAGAAGAACCCCGGCATTCAGATCATCGGCGCACAGCCTGAAGAAGGCTCGCGCATCCCGGGCATCCGCAAGTGGCCGCAGGAGTACCTGCCCAAGATTTATGACGCCAGTACGGTCGATGAGCTGGTGTATGTGAGCCAGGACAGCGCCGAAGACATGTGCCGCCGCCTCGCGCGCGAAGAGGGCATTTTTGCCGGCATCTCGGCTGCAGGCGCGTGCTGGGTGGCGCAGCAGATCGCTGCGCGCGATAGCAATGCCACCATCGTCTTCATCGTGTGCGATCGGGGCGACCGGTATTTGTCGACCGGAGTGTTTCCTGCGTGACCTGTGGAATGGCCTGCGCGGTGGGCTCCAGGGCATTGCCGGGTGCCTCCTCGCAGGTTTTTGAATCAGAATGGCTGCTTGTGCTAGTTGAACATGCCTCAGCAGCTACATAAAAGATAGCATATGCCCTACGAAGTTCGTTTTTGCCCCCACTGTGCCACCGAGTTGCAGCCCATCACGCTGGCCGAGGATGGCGGCGACAAGGAGCGGCTGCGCTGCCCCGCCTGCGGCTGGACGCACTGGAACAATCCCACGCCCGTGCTGGCTGCCATTGTGGAGATCGACGGCAAGGTGCTGCTGGCGCGCAATGCGGCGTGGCCGGGCAAGATGTTTGCGCTGATCACCGGCTTCATGGAGGCGGGCGAGTCGCCCCAGGAGGGCATTGCGCGCGAGGTCAAGGAAGAGACCAACCTCGATGTGCAGTCCACCACCCTGGTGGGGGCCTACGAGTTTTTGCGCATGAACCAGGTCATCATTGCCTACCACGTGGTGGCCACCGGGCAGGTGCAACTGTCGCCGGAGCTGGTGGACTACCGGTTGTACGATCTGCCTGACCTCAAATGCTGGCCTGCGGGCACGGGCTACGCGCTGGCCGACTGGCTGCGCACACGGGGCCACGAGCCCGTGTTTTTCACGGCCGAAGAAAATGCAGAACGCCGCCGTGGGCTGGACGAACAAGCCCCGGCCGCGACGCCGCCAAAGGATTGATGACCATGGACATTCACAAAGAAATCGACACCCGGGGCCTGAACTGCCCCCTGCCCATCCTCAAGGCCAAGAAGGCGCTGTCGGACATGGCTAGCGGCCAGTTGCTCAAGGTGGTGGCCACCGACAACGGATCGCTGCGCGACTTTCAGGCGTTTGCCAAGCAGACTGGCAACGAACTGGTGGAGCAACAGACCGTGGGCGAGGAGTTCATCCACATCCTGCGCCGCCGTTGAACGTGAAAATAGCTGCCAGCGCTTATCCAATAAGCACGGGCAGCTATCGATTATGAAGTTTCAGAGGACTTGGCTGGCTGCGTTTACAGCGCCAGGTTCTTTAAGTAGTCTCGGAAGTGCGCCCCCACCTGCGGGTGTTGCAGGGCCAGTTCCACCGTCGCTTCCAGAAACCCTTCCTTGCTGCCGCAGTCGTAGCGTTTGCCTTCGTACTGGAAGGCGTAGACGGCTTCATTGTTCATCAGGCGCGCAATGCCGTCGGTAAGCTGGATCTCGCCGCCCACGCCGCGCGGCTGGTTGCGGATCTCGTCAAACACGCCGGGCGTGAGGATGTAGCGGCCCGCCACGCCCATGCGCGAGGGGGCATCGGCCGCCTTGGGCTTTTCGACAATGCGCTGGATGCGGATCAACGGGCCACCGGCAGGCTCGCCCGCCACGATGCCGTACTTGTGCACCTGGTCCTCGGGCACCTCTTGGACGGCGATCACCGAGCGGCCTTGCTGGCGGAACGCGGTCGCCATCTGCGCCAGCACGGGCTGACCACCCTGGGGGCCCACCATCAAATCGTCAGCCAGCAGCACGGCAAAGGGCTCCTTGCCCACCAGGGGCTCCGCGCACAACACTGCGTGGCCCAGGCCCAGCGAGCGCGGCTGGCGCACAAAGGCGCAGTCCATGTCGCTGGGCTGGATGGAGCGCACCAGCTCCAGCAGCTCCTTCTTGCCGGCTGCTTCCAGCTCGGCCTCGAGCTCGTAGGCGGTGTCGAAGTGGTCTTCAATGGCGCGCTTGCTGCGGCCAGTCACAAAAATCATGTGGCGGATGCCGGCGGCGTAGGCCTCTTCCACTGCGTACTGGATCAGTGGCTTGTCCACCACGGGCAGCATCTCCTTGGGGCTGGCCTTGGTGGCGGGCAGAAAACGCGTGCCCAGTCCGGCAACGGGGAAAACGGCTTTGCGAACGGTCGTGGCAACAGTCATGGGGCTCCTCTGGACGGATGGGTGGCGGTGTGCCCGGGCTGCACTGCAGCCCGCAACCCACACCGGCAAAACATGAAAACGGGGCGGGCAGCCCTTACGGGACGGGCTGCCATGGCGCAGTATGGCCCGGGTTTTAGCCCAGCCGTGTCAGCTGATCGCGCAATCTGCCCAGCGTGGCGCCGAAGTCGGCAATGCGCTTTTTCTCCTGCTCGATCACCGCCGCAGGGGCCTTGGCCACAAAGGCTTCGTTGGACAGCTTGCTGTTCGCCTTGGTGATCTCGCCGTCGATGCGGGCGATTTCCTTGGACAGGCGCGCCTTCTCGGCCGCCACGTCGATCTCCATGTACAGGCACATGCGGGCGTCACCCACCACGGCCACAGGCGCGGCCTGTGCGGCGGCGGCCCAGGCGGACTCGTCGTCAAACACCTTCACCTCGCTGAGCTTGGCCAGCGCTTGCAGCACCGGGCCCACACCCCGCATGAACTCGGTGTCGCCCACCACGTACAGGGGCAGGCGGGTGGAGGGGGACACGTTCATCTCGCCCCGCAGCGCGCGGCATGCGTCCACCAGGCCCTTCACGCGGCCCATGTGGGCAATCGCGGCCTCGTCGATCTTCTCGGGCTGGGCCTGGGGGTAGCGCGCAATGCTGACCGAATCGCCCGGGATGCCGGCCACAGGTGCCACCACCTGCCACAGGGCCTCGGTGATGAACGGGATGATGGGGTGGGCCAGGCGCAGGATGGCTTCCAGCGTGCGGATCAGCGTGCGGCGCGTGGCGCGTTGCTGCGCTTCGGTGCCGTTCTGGATCTGCACCTTGGCGATCTCCAGGTACCAGTCGCAGTACTCGTTCCAGACAAAGTCGTAGATCGTGTTGGCCACGTTGTCCAGGCGGTATTCCTCAAAGCCTTTGGCGACTTCGGCCTCGGTCTTTTGCAGCAGCGAGCTGATCCAGCGGTCGGCTTGGCTGAACTGCATATAGCCGTGGGCCGGGCCGCCGGGCTGGCACTCTTCCTTGGTGTGCTCCTTCAGGCCACAGTCCTGGCCCTCGCAGTTCATCAGCACGAAGCGGCTGGCGTTCCAGAGCTTGTTGCAGAAGTTGCGGTAGCCCTCGCAGCGCTTGCTGTCGAAGTTGATGCTGCGGCCCAGCGATGCCAGTGCGGCAAACGTGAAGCGCAGCGCATCGGCGCCGTAGGCTGGAATGCCCTCGGGGAATTCCTTTTGCGTGTTCTTGCGCACGGTGGGCGCGGTCTCGGGCTTGCGCAGGCCGGTGGTGCGCTTGTCGAGCAGGGGCTCCAGCGCAATGCCGTCGATCAGGTCCACCGGGTCGAGCACGTTGCCTTCGGACTTGCTCATCTTCTTGCCCTGCGCGTCGCGCACCAGGCCGTGGATGTACACATGCTTGAACGGCACGCGGCCCGTGAAGTGCGTGGTCATCATGATCATCCGGGCGACCCAGAAGAAGATGATGTCGTAGCCCGTGACCAGCACGGTGCTGGGCAGGTACAGGTTGAAGTCGTCGGTGGCGCTGTCGCCCTGGTTGGGCCAGCCCATGGTGCTGAAGGGCACGAGGGCGGACGAGTACCAGGTGTCCAGCACGTCCTCGTCACGGCGCAGCTTTTTGCCGGGCGCCTTGGCCTGGGCCTCGGCTTCGTCGCGGGCCACGATCACGTTGCCCTCTTCGTCGTACCAGGCCGGGATCTGGTGGCCCCACCACAGCTGGCGGCTGATGCACCAGTCCTGGATGTTGTTCATCCACTGGTTGTAGGTGTTCACCCAGTTCTCGGGCACAAAGGTCACCTCGCCGGTGGCCACCGCGTCGATGGCCTTTTGCGCAATGCTCTTGCCCGTGGGGTCCTGGTCGCTCACCTTGCTCATGGCCACGAACCACTGGTCGGTCAGCATGGGCTCGATCACCTGGCCGGTGCGGGTGCAGATCGGCACCATGAGCTTGTGCTTCTTCACCTCGACCAGCGCGCCGAGGGCTTCGAGGTCGGCCACCACGGCCTTGCGGGCGACGAAGCGGTCCATGCCCTGGTACTTGGCGGGGGCGTTCTCGTTGATGGTGGCCTGCAGGGTCAGCACCACGATCATGGGCAGCTTGTGGCGCTGGCCCACGGCGTAGTCGTTTTGGTCGTGTGCTGGCGTCACCTTCACCACGCCCGTGCCAAATTCCTTGTCGACGTACTCGTCGGCGATCACCGGGATCTGGCGGTCGCACAGCGGCAGGTTGACCATCTTGCCGATGAGGTGGGTGTAGCGTGCATCCTCGGGGTGCACCATCAGCGCCACGTCGCCCAGCATGGTTTCAGGCCGGGTGGTGGCCACCGTCAGGCTGCCCGATCCATCGGCCAGCGGGTAGGCGATGTGCCAGAGCGAGCCGTCTTTTTCTTCGCTCTCGACTTCCAGGTCGGACACGGCGGACTGCAGCTTCGGGTCCCAGTTCACCAGGCGCTTGCCGCGGTAGATCAGGCCCTGCTCGTAGAGCTTCACGAAGGTGTCGGTGACCACCTTGGAGAGCTTGTCGTCCATGGTGAAGTATTCACGGCTCCAGTCCACGCTGTCGCCCATGCGGCGCATCTGCGTGGTGATGGTGTTGCCGGACTTTTCCTTCCACTCCCACACCTTGCTCACAAAATTCTTGCGCGCCTCGGGCGGGGTGGGGCCCATGTCGTAGCGGCTGATGCCTTGCTCCTGCAGCTGGCGCTCCACCACGATCTGCGTGGCGATGCCCGCGTGGTCGGTGCCCGGCACCCACACCGTGTTGAAGCCGCGCATGCGGTGGTAGCGCGTGAGGCTGTCCATGATCGTCTGGTTGAACGCATGGCCCATGTGCAGCGTGCCCGTCACGTTGGGGGGCGGCAGCTGGATGGAAAAGGCGGGTTCGCCCGCCTGGGGCTGGCCCGTGCCACGGTGGCCTGCGGTGCCATACCCGCGCTTTTCCCATTCGGGGCCCCAGTGGGCTTCCAGCGCGGCAGGTTCAAACGACTTGGACAGGCTTTCGAGGCCGGGTTGTGGTTGGGGCGTGCTCATGGGGTGTCGCAGTGGGGGCAGTGGGACGGAGCGGCCGCAGGGAGCGCTCCGACGAACAAGAGGGTGAACCGCACATTTTAAGGGACCGCCACCCCGGCGCTGGCCCCGCGGGGGCTTGGGCCGTTTGGCAATCGCGCGCCGTCTGTCGGCCGATTCTTTCCAATGGTTACCTTGTGACTGGGTGCGCGAGTGAATGCGTCCTGATAATCCCGCCCGGCGGAGTGGGAAGGGCGCGGCAACGTGAACCAGGCTCCGCTTACGGATCACGATTTACAACAAGGACTGGTGCAGTGGCTTGCGGGGGATGTTCAGCCCTCCGACGCCACGGAGCCGGGCCGTCACAACCATCCGAACCTATGACGTTTCAATCTGCCTGGCGCCTGGGCCTGGTCAAGGTCTTTGCCTATGCGCTGCTGGCGCTGTTTCTGGTGCCTGCGGTCACCTACGTGTTCACCCGCCATGTCCAGACCGACCAGGACACCCGTTTTGTGGCCGGCATCAGCCAGCGCATCGATGCCGAAAAGGGCCTGCCCGCCGACGAGAAACAGGCGCGCAAGGACTACTACCGCAGCAACCCGCCATCCACCATCTGCAGCAATGCAGACCCCGAGGCCCGCGAATACCGCGAGGCGCTGTGCGACACCTTCTCCGATGTCTGGCAGTTCCACATGGCGCGCAAGCTGTCGCTGTGGACGCTGGTGGCCAGCGCGGCGCTGCTGCTGGCCGTGCTGGGCCTGGGCGCACTGGCCTTTGCCGACCGCACGCTGCAGTACGCGAGCTTTGTGGCAGGCTGGCGCCTGACCTCCTGGGCCAGCGCCACGGCGCTGGTGGTGCAAGGGGCGATGGCAGTGTGGCTGTCGTTCTGGGTGACGGCGTTTTTCTTCCACAAGTACTCGCCCAAGCTGGTGCTGTTTGTGGGGTTTGCCGTGGCGGCGGGGGTGCTGGTGGCGGTGGCGGGCATCTTCAAGCGGGTGCAGTCCAGCAACCAGGTGGTGGGCGAGCTGGTGGCCGAGGCCGATGCGCCGCTGCTGTGGCAGCGTATCCGCCACCTGGCGCAGCGCCTGAAGACAGAGCCGCCCCGGCACATCGTGGCTGGCATTGACGCCAACTTCTTCGTGACCGAGGCCCCGATCACCGTGGGCCAACAGACCCTCGCGGGCCGCACGCTGTTTGTGAGCCTGCCGCTGCTGCGCATTCTGGACCAGACCGAGGCCGACGCCGTGCTGGGCCATGAACTGGCCCACCTGCGCGGGGGCGACACGCGGCGCAGCGCACAGCTGGGGCCCAAGCTGGTGCAGTTTGACCACTACCGCCACGCCATCCGCACGGGCGGGCTGTCGGCCATGGCGTCGCCGCTGCTGGACCTGTACCGCACCATTTTCGAAATCGCCCTGGCCAGCGACAGCCGCGAGCGTGAGTTCAAGGCCGACCGCCTGGCGGCCAAGCTGGTGAGCCCGGCGGCGATTGCACAGTCGCTGGTCAAGATTGCCGCCTACGCCCAGTACCGCTACCGCATCGAGGACGAAATGTTTGGCCGCAACGAGCGGCACGACAACGGCACGCTGGGCATTGCCAGTTTTGTGGCCCAGGGGCTGGCGCCCTACGCGGCATCGCCCGACTTTGTGGATGCGATGAAGACGGCCAACGTGCCGCACCCGTTCGACTCGCACCCTGCCATGCCCGAGCGCCTGCGCAACGTGGGCATGGCCCTGAAAGAGCGCGACTACGGCGCCATCGCCGTGCGAGTGCCCGCCACCACCTGGGTGCAGGAGATCCTGACTGCCGACGCCATCGAGCAGCGGCTGTGGAGCGCCTACGAGCAGCAGTTTGCGCAAGACCACGAGCGCAGCCTGGCCTACCGCTACGAGCCCGCGAACGACGAGGAGCGGGTCCTGGTGCTGCAGTACTTCCCGCCCGTGGTGTTTGCCCTCAAGGGCGACGCGACGGTGGAGGTGAGTATCGACGGTATCCGTACCTCGGCCGATGAGACCACGGTGTTCTGGGACGCCATCAAGGGGCTGGAATTCAAGGAAAGCAGCTTTGGCAACGCGCTGATCGTGACCCACCCCGAAAAGAACGCCCTGGGTCTGGGCGCCAAGACCAGCAAGATCAAGCTGCCCGGTCTCAAGAAGGACAAGGACCAGTTTAACGCCGTGGTCAGCCACTACTGGCAGCGCCACCAGATCATGCGTGCGCAGCAACAGGCAGCGGGATGATTGCTATATTTTGTATAGCTGCTGAGGCAATAGGATGTAGCGCTTCAGCACTGTAGGGTCAAAAGAATCCCGTGCAAGGCGGTGGGATGGCCGTTGGACGGGGCCGCGCACCCCATCCAAAGCAGCCAGCCCCGTGGACCGTGGGGCGGTGCGTGGGGGCGTGTGGTCAGGCCGGTTTACTTGCGCACAAACTCCGGCCGGTCGTTTTGCTGGGGCTTGAGCGGCGCGTCCACCTTGCCTTCGGCGCGTTCCTTGCGCCATTGCTCCTTGCGCGCCGTCCACTCGCGCAGGCGGGCGTGGGCCATGGTGCTGTCTTTTTCCATCTGCTCGTCATTGGCCAGCTGGGCCGACAGCTCCAGGCGAATGCCGTTGGGGTCGAAGAAATAGATGCTCTTGAAGATGTGGTGGTCCGTCACGCCCAGCACTTCCACGCCATGCGCCTCCAGGCGCTGCTTGGTGTTCTCCAGCTCCTGCACGGTGTTCACGCGGAACGCAATGTGGTTGACCCACAGGGGCGTGTTGGGCGAGGGCTCGGCCTTCACGTCGTCGCCCAGGTCGAAAAAGGCGATGAACGAGCCGTCCTGCAGGCGGAAGAAGAAGTGGGTGTAGGGGCAGTACTCGCCGGTGCTGGGCACATAGTCGCTCTGGATGATGTGGTACAGCGGCAAGCCCAGGATGTCTTCATAGAACTGGCGCGTTTCCTCGGCGTCGCGGGCCTTGTAGGCGTAGTGGTGCAACTGCTGGATGGCGGCGGGGGCCGGCAGGTTGGCCAGGTCGGTCGGGTTCAGAACGGCGTTCATGCAGAGTCTCCTCAAATCGGTGAACGTAATTCTACTATTCGTAATTGATTTACGTTAAGTTAATTTTTAATGCCCGGAGGGCTGGCAGATGAGGACGGGCTGGCCCCAAAAAAAAGCCACCCGGTGCAAGGCGCACGGGTGGCTGGTCACAAGCAGCCGGAGGCAGGGCGGAGCAAGTCAGCTCGCTGCACCCCAGGCCCGCTCGGCCTGATTTACTGCTTCACGGCTTCAATCTGCACCACCAGGCGCACGTTCTTGGGGAAGCCCCATTCCACGCCGTAGTTCATGCCCCACTGGGTGCGGTCGATGGTGGCTTCAAAGTCGCCGCCGCACACTTCGCGCTTGAGCATGGGACTATCGTAGCAGTTGAACTGGTTGGCCTTGAGGGTCAAGGGGGCGGTCTTGCCCAGCAGTGTGAGCTGGCCTTCGACGCTGGCGACCTTGTCACCGTTGAAGACGAACTTGCTGGAGACAAATTTCATCGTGGGGTGCTTGGCAGCGTCGAACAGGTCGGCGCTTTGCAGGTGTTTGTCAAACGCGGGGGTGCCCGTGTTCACCGAGGTCACGTCGAACGTGATCTCGGCCTTGCCCGACTTGCCAGCCTTGTCGAGCTGGACGGTGCCTTCCTTCTTGTCGAAGCGCCCGCGGTTCACGGCGGCGCCAAAGTGGCTGATCTCGAACGAGGCAAAGGTGTGCGTCGGGTCGATGGCGTAGTTGGCCGATTGGGCTTGGGCAGCACCGGCGAACAGGGTGGCGGCGGCAGCCAGGGCGAAGAGGGACTTGCGCATGGAAACTCCTGATAGATCAAAAAGGAAAGGACAAGGGAAAAGGGAAGGCACCAGCCGCGGGGACCGTGCCCGGACGGCAGGCGGAGGC
>NZ_QAIM01000156.1:0-1794 GCF_003061035.1 Acidovorax sp. HMWF018 | reverse complement strand
GTGGCGGTGGTGGTGGGGCCGCTTTGGGTCAGCGTCACGGGCACCACCACGTTCTGGCTGTTGCCCTTGATGGTGAGCGCGCCCGCCACTTCAAACTTGCCGCCGCCCAGCGCCTTGATGCTGGACGACACGAATTGGGCTTGCGGGAATTTGGGCACGTTGAACCACGCGGGCTTGGGCAGCTCTGCATCGGTCTCGCGCGAACCCAGCGTGGCGCTGCCAGTGTCCACCGTGAAGGCGATCTTGCTGGTGGCCAGTTTGGCCGGGTCAAACGCTACCTGGGCGCTGAACTTCTTGAACTGGCCTTCCAGTGGCACGCCCATCTGGCGGGCTGTGAACTGCACCTCGCTCTGCGCGGGCACCAGCTGCTGCTGGGCCAGGGCGGCTTGCCCGCCCGCAACGAGGGCAGCGCCGATCACGATGCGGGACAAGGTAGAAGACAGATGCATGCAGAAACTCCGTTCAATTCACAAAAGGTGGAAGCGGTGGTCGCAGGGGGCGAGCGACCTTTGAGGTGGGCAAGGTACCCACCAGGGGTTGTCATGGCGCCCCGCAGGTGGAGGCTGGTTATTTCCCGGGCAGCATGCGGTTCAGCAGGCCATCACGGTCGACCAGCTGGTGCTTGAGCGCTGCGGCGATGTGCAGCAGCGCCAGCGCGGCCAATGCAAACGCGGTGTACTGGTGCCAGGGCTTGATGGCCTCGGCCAGGTCCTTGCTCACCGGCACAAAGTCGGGCAACTGCCACAAGCCCAGGAACACGATGGGGAACCCCGCCGCCGAGCTGTAGGCCCAGCCAATCAGGGGCACGGCGAAGAAGAGCACGTACAGCAGGTGGTGGGTGCCGTGGTGTGCCAGCTTCTGCCAGCCGGGCATGGTCTTCTCGACCGCCTGGGGCAGCGCCGGTGGGCGGTGCGTGGCGCGCCACAGCAGGCGCAGCGCCGACAGCACCAGGATGGTCACGCCGGCCCATTTGTGCCAGTTGTAAAGCTTCAGCCGTTGGGGCGAAAAGGGCAGGTCGGCCATGTAGACGCCGACGCCAAACAGAGCGATCAGCGCCAGGCCCAGCACCCAGTGCAACAGCATGGCGGTGCGCGTGTACCGGCGCGGAGTGTCGAGGGTCGTCGTGGAAGTGGCTGTCATCAGCGAATCTGGAGGTCGGTGCACAAAGAAGGTGAGCAAAGGCTGCAAGGGCCACCGGACTTGGCGGCACAACGCGCTGGGCGATGGCGCAGTGTAGGAAGCGCTGGCTGTGATCAGCTTCAGACAGATTGATGCCTTGATTCAAATTTATTGAATCGATATGCCTTGAGCGCTCAAAGTTCCCCAATGCTGTGCAATTTCTGCGGAGCGGCTATTTGCTGGCATCCGCAGGGCATCGGCGTGGCGCCTGCATGGACCCCGCTGGTGCGCCGGTGCCCCTATGGAGACACCTTGGCGAATGGGGGAGGTGGCCGCATCATGTGCAGCGATGGCGGGCGGTACGGGGGCGGGGCGCCAGAGCACCCCGCGATGCCCGGGTTATCGGGCCAGCGCGGCCTGTTTCCAGGCGCTGACGGCGGCGCTGTCGTCGCCGCGTTGCTCGGCCAGTTCGGCCACATGGCGCCACGCGCTGGCGCGCATTGGCGCGTCGTTGAGCTGCTGGGCTGCCTGGGTCAGCAGCTGCTGGGCTTTGCCCCACAGCTGGCGCTTGAGGCAGGCCATGCCCGCCAGGTATTGCAGGCGGGCGTCGCGTGGGTTGGCTTGCTGGGCGGACTCGATGCGGGCCAGCCAGGGCCCGTCGAGCGCATCCAGCCC
>NZ_QAIM01000155.1:0-12759 GCF_003061035.1 Acidovorax sp. HMWF018 | reverse complement strand
CGCTGGCATGGGTCAGGACGATGGGGCTAACTCAGTGGACCACCTTGGCCTCAACAGCCTTGATGCACATAGACGCTTTCAACGTCGCGCGCTGGGTGCCGTATCCAGCGAGATCAAAAAGAGCGGGCGCTGTTCTGGGCGCGCAAAGTGCAGATGAGGCGTGCGGGCCAAGAGCAGAAACCGCACCGCCCTTCGCAAGAGGGGCAAAACCAGAGCGCATTCATTGAGTGCGCTGCGGTTTACGGGCAAAAGCCACTTCACAAACTTTGGACGGATATGGCAGCCGGTCCAAAGAACCCCACCACCGGAGACACACATGGCTGATCTCACCTTAGAACGGCTGCGCGAGCTATTGCACTACGACCCTGAGACAGGAATTTTCACGCGGCTAATCGGCGTGAGAGGCGCCGCTGCGGGCCGCCAAGCAGGGGCACTGGATAGCTACGGCTACCTGCGAATGAGCATTGACAGCAAGCGGTACAAGAACCACCGAGTTGCCTGGTTCTACGTCCATGGGAAGTGGCCCGCCATGATGCTGGACCACATCAACCAAGTGAAGACGGATAACCGCATTGCCAATCTGCGCGAGGTCACAGCATCAGAGAACGTGCAAAACACATCCCTTATGGCGAACAACACTAGCGGGTATCGAGGTGTTACGTGGTCCAAGAAAAAGCAGCGATGGAAAGCCCAAATCGCGGTCAACCAGAAAAGAATAGTTCTCGGGCACTTCGATACTGCGGAGGGCGCATTTATGGCCTACGCCAAAGCTGCAAACGCCATTCACACACACAACCCAAACGCCGCCGTGGTTCCGTGAATTCCCCCCGGCAAGTAGCCCACCCTCTCCCTCCCCTCCTGCCGCAAAGCAGGGGTTTGCCCCGCCTGTCGGGGCTTTTTTATTCCCCACCAGCCCACCACCGAGTGGGCTTTTTCTTTGGAGCCGTGACATGGAAATCAAGATCGAGTTGGACCTTCCCGGAATCATTGCCCAGGCCTGCGCCGCCGAGCGCTTGCAGCCACTCGTCGACAAGGCGATTGGCGATGCCCTGAGATCAGCCATTGACGAGGCAACGGGCTACCGGAGCGATTTCCGCAAAGCGCTGACCGAGCAGCTGGTTGAGGCCATGCCGCACGGCCTTGGCGTTTCTGATGTCGCCAAGTTCCAGCATGTGCTGAACGCAGCCGTGACAAAGCATGTGCACGGGGCCAACGCCGCCACTGTGGAGACTGCCTTTGACAAGCTGATGCAGGATGTGCTGCCAGAGGTCCCGGAGGTCGTGAAGCTGTCTGACTTGGTGAAGTTGGCACGCGCTGGATTCCACAAAGAACAGCATGAGGCGTTCTACGCTCACTGGGAGCCATCAGACATCGGCGGCGGAGGGTGGTTGTACCTTGATGACGACGAGCGGCCCAAGCAAGGCTATGGAAGCACGAACCGCAGCCGCGAAGACATGAAATACAGCGCTGAACACAGACTTGCCGTGAACAAAGATGGTGTGGTGTATGCGCTTCGGCTCAAGGATACCGACGTGACGCCATCTGCGCGCCCTGATGTCATCGGTAGCTTCTACGCCACCCTGATGGCCATGTACGTGGGCCGCACCAGACTCGAAATCGACTGCGATGACGACGACGTGTACAGCGAGTCTCAAGCGCAGTACGACTGATCCATCCAGAGAACACCAACAGCCCGCACCACGCGGGCTTTTTTACGCCCAGGAGGCGCAATGCAAAACGTACACCCCACTGTGCAGCCGCTGCTGCGCATCCCTGGCGCACCGCCGCCGATTTCCGAGCAGGAGCTGCAGCGCCTGCGCAGCAAGGCCTGGGCCGATGTGGCGGCGCTGGAGGCCAGCGATCCACGCTACCACCGCGCCTTGCAAGACCAGGTGCAGCACAACGCGCACATGGGGATGCAGTGATGGCAGAACAGATCAACAACGGCGGGCCAGCGTTTCCGGTATCCACCGGCAATCCCGACGCCCCGCACCAAGACGGCCACACGACCGCGCAGTTTCCTGGGATGACCCTGCGCGACTACTTCGCCGCGAAGGCTCTGCAGGGCTTGCTTTCCGACAGCAAAGTGCAGGCGCCGCGCTCCGAATTTGCTGCTGAAGCCTACGCCATGGCAGACGAAATGCTGCGCGCCCGCGAAGGCGGTGCAGCGTGATCGACCCACTCAACGCCCCGCACTTCACCAGCCTCCGCCGCAACGTACAGGCGCTGTCAGCCGCCGCACAGGCTGAAACCAAGCGCCGCAACGACGAAGCCGCACGCGCGGCAGCACTCCGGGCTGAGGCTGCGGCCATTGGCGCGGAGCTGGACCCCGAATCAATCGAACAAGGTGACCACCAATGAGCATCCGCAAGCCTGAATTCATAACCTTCACCGGCGTAGATGACAACACCGACGCCACGGCCCTGGTGCAGCTGGCTGACGACTACCCGGTCGAATTCGGCGTCCTTTTCTCGCCGAAGCGGCAAGGCATTGAGCCGCGCTATCCCAAGTTCACAACCATCGCGTGGCTCGTCTCTGAACTGCCCTTGCGCTGGGCTGCGCACCTTTGCGGCGGCGATGCGCGCGAAGTGATTGCAGATGGCCGCTCGACGCACGACAACCAACTGCGCTATTTCCAGCGTGCGCAAATCAACACCGCCGATCCGAAGGTGAAGCCAAGCCAGATCGGAAACTGGGCTGCAGAGCGCAACCTGCGCGCAATTCTGCAGTGTCGTGGCGACTTCCCTCGCGTGGCGTCGGTGGATGTCCTGTTCGATGCCAGCGGCGGGCGCGGCGTTACCCCTGGTGCTTGGCCCGCAGCCAATCGCACCACCTTTTGCGGCTACGCGGGCGGGCTGCGGCCTGAGAACGTTGCGGCTGCCGTTCAGACCATCGGAGCCCAGGGCATTCGCTACTGGATCGACATGGAGAGCGGAGTGCGCGACGAGCAGGACCGCTTTTCGCTCGACAAGTGCAGGCAGGTTTGCGAAGCCGTTTTTGGTCCAAAAGGAGCAACCCCATGAACTACTCCATCACCCTGATCGCAGTCGTAGCCGCCCTTGGCCTGGGCGCCGTGGCTGCCCATGAACCAGAGCCGACACCAGAAACCGAGGAACTGCGTGCAGCACAGCACTCGCGGGACTGGGCGCTCCAGCAGTTCCAGCGCCGCGCCTGCCGCCCTGGCGAGACAGCTGTCTGGGTTGCCGACAAAGAGGCTGATTGCCTGCGTGAGGTGCGGCCGTGAAGATCCTCAAGCAAGGCAAGTTGCCTGAAAACAAGATCCACCGCGAAACCTGCGGCCACTGCAAGAGCGAGCTGGAATTCAAACACTCCGAGGTGCAGTGGTCACCAGACCCGCGCGACGGAGCCCGCTGGTTCGTCATCTGCCCGGTGTGCACGCGGCATGTATGGGGAGGCGCCAAGTGATCCAGCTCGCCCTCGCATTCTTCGGGCTGACCGCCCTCTACATGGCAACCGGCCACAACCTGCGCGCCCGGCGCTGGGCGCCCATTGTTGGCCTGTGCGGGCAGCCCTTCTGGATCACCTTCGCGCTGCAGTCATCGGCCTGGGGCCTGCTGGCCTTGTCGCTGGCCTACAGCGCGGTATATGTGCGCGGCGCCTGGGTGCAGTGGAGGCGGCCATGAGCTTCGCCCGCGAATTCCTGCGCTGGTATCGCACCTACCGCAGATTCCGCAGCCCATGGGCCGCAGCTCGTGGCGCCTGGACTCTCACACGAATGAGGTGATGCCATGGACGAATGCCCCACTGGCAAGGTTCCGCACACCCTCAAAACCGCCAAGGCCGCCAGCAAGCGCGCACGGCGCCGCACCGACAAAGCCCTCGTTCCATACCGCTGTGAGCACTGCGGCCAGTGGCATGTGGGCCAGAGCAACGGCATGAAACGCCGGGTCAAGACCATCTACGACAACCACCAATTGAGGTTCACATGAATGCAGTAACGACAACCGAAAGCACTGCCCTGGCCCAGCGCGGCATGGGCTTCGACTTGAGCCCGCAGAACTTCGAGCAGGCCATGACCTTTTCCAAGTACCTCGCTGAGAGCGAGATGGTGCCCAAGCAATACCGGGGCCGCCCAGGCGATTGCCTGATAGCCATGCAGTGGGGTCACGAAATCGGCCTCAAGCCGCTGCAGGCCCTGCAGAGCATCGCGCCAGTGAATGGCAAGCCAAACCTTTACGGGGACGCGGGCAAGGCCATGCTGCTGGCCGCCGGCTGCGAGATTGAAGAGGACGACACCGCAATCATTCGGGCTACCGGGACCGCACGATGCAAGATCACCCGACCGGGGCGCCGTCCGGTTGAACGGACCTTCTCAATAGAAGATGCAAAAACGGCACAACTGTGGGGGAAAGCTGGGCCTTGGACCACATCGCCATACCGCCAGATGGCTTGGCGTGCATTCTGGTTCGCAGCACGCGATGCGGCGGCTGATCTACTGCGCGGCATGGGTGGGAAGGAAGAGGCTGACGACTTGGTGCGCAGCAAGGACATGGGCCCAGCCGACGAAGTGAAGCCCGAGCCCACCCCCTACCCCGCCGAGCAGTTCGCCGCTAACCTGCCTAAGTGGCGCGAGGTCATTCAGGGCGCGCGAAAGACAGCAGACGACCTGATCGCCTTTACGGAATCGCGCAACCCCAACACGCCGATGACCGAAGAGCAGAAGGCCACGCTGCGCGGCATCAAGCCGGTGAAGAACGCGGCCGCCACCGATGTGACGCCAAAGAACGAGGCCGCTGCACCAACGGCTGACCCAGGCCCCGCAATCACCTTCGCCCAGGTCAGCGACAAGCTGCACGCGGCCAAGGATGTGGATTCCCTCAACCTCGCGGCCGACTTGGTTTCGCAGGTGCCAGACACCCAGCAGCAGGCCGAGCTGAATGCGCTCTACGAGCAGCGGCTGGGCGAATTGGAACGCCAGTAAACACTATCAAAAACGTAGCTATCAGCGCTTACTGATTAAGCGCTGGCCGCAATTTTCAAGGAAATTTCCATGCAAGTTCACAACATCACCCAAGGCACCGACCAATGGCGTGCCCACCGGGCCAAATATCTGAATGCCTCAGATGCCCCGGCCATGATGGCCTGCAGCCCGAACATGAGCCGTACGGACCTTGTGCGGCAGCTCGCGCTGGGCATCGAGCGTGATTTCTCGGACTACGTGCAGAACCACATTCTGGACAAGGGCCACCTGTTCGAAAAGCTCGCCCGGCCCATGGCGGAAAAGATCATGGGCGAAGAACTGGCGCCGCTGGTGGGCACCTCCGGGAAATACGGCGCCAGCTTTGACGGCCAGACCATGCTGGGCGAGCGTTCGTGGGAGCACAAGCGCCTGAATGCCGCGTTGCGCGAAGCCATGTTCGAAGGCTGCACTGGCGCCGACCTTCCCCTTTGCTACCAAGTGCAGATGGAGCATCAGGCGATGGTGGCGGGAGACACGGAGCAGATCCTGTTTACGGCCAGTGAGTGGGACGACGACGGCAACATCATCGAAGCCCGCCATTGCTGGTACACGCCAAATCCTGCGCTGCGCTCGCAGATCGTGGCTGGCTGGGCGCAACTGGAAGCTGACGTGGCCGCCTACGTGCAGCCAGAACCGAAGCCCGCCCCGGTGGTTGGCAAGACCCCCGACAACCTGCCCGCGCTGCTGATCCAAGTGACTGGCGCCGTAACGGCCAGCAACCTGCCCGAGTACAAAGCCCATGCACTGGAGGTGTTCAAGGGCATCAACCGCACGCTGTCCACCGACCAGGACTTTGCGACTGCAGAGAGCACGGTGAAGTGGTGTGCCGATGTGGAAAGCCGCTTGGCCGCAGCCAAAGAGCATGCACTGAGTCAGACGGCCACAATCGACGAGCTGTTCCGCACCATCGACGACATCAGCGCCGAAGCCCGCCGCACGCGCCTGGAGCTGGACAAGCT
Organism: Acidovorax sp. HMWF018; assembly: GCF_003061035.1. Taxonomy (NCBI): domain Bacteria; kingdom Pseudomonadati; phylum Pseudomonadota; class Betaproteobacteria; order Burkholderiales; family Comamonadaceae; genus Acidovorax; species Acidovorax sp. HMWF018. The sequence continues at coordinate 6,819 of NZ_QAIM01000155.1, read as the reverse complement.
TGTGAAGGCCCGCAAGGAAGAAATCCGGGGCGAGATGGTGGCAGGCGGCATCGCCGCGCTGCGCGAGCACATCGCCCAGCTCAATGCGGCAATGCCAGTGAACTACATGCCCCAGGTTCCCGCCGACTTCGCAGGTGCCATCAAGGGCAAGCGTACGGTGGAAAGCCTGCGCAGCGCCGTGAACGACGAACTGGCCCGCGCCAAGATCGCCGCCAGCGAGATCGCCAACCGCATCCATGCCAACGTCAAGACGCTGCAGGCCAGCGGGCTGGTGGTGCACGATGCCGCCGCCCTGGTGCTCAAGGCGCCGGATGACCTGGCCGCGATCATCACCAACCGGGTGACGGCAGAGCGCGAACGGCAGGAAGCCGAGCGCGAGCGCATCCGCAAGGAGGAAGCAGACCGCGCCGACCGTGAGGCGCGCGAGAAGCTGGCCGCCGAGGAACGCGCCGCGCAGGCTGCAATTACCCAGGCTGCGAAGGCCGAAACGCTGCACCCGGCGGTGGCTGCTGACCTGGGCGGCATGGTGCGCGAGCAGCACGCCGAGGCAGTTGCAACACTGGACGCCCAGCAGGTGATCGGAACCGCGCAGCGCGCGGCCGCTTCACCGCAGCCGGCGGTTTCCGACACGGCCAACTTGCTGATCGGCGCGATCAACACGCAGCTTGGCTACATCGTCAACGCTGCTTTCCTGGCGGAACTCGGCTTTCACCCGGCACGCATTGAGGGTGCCCGCCGCTTCTACCGCGACAGCGACATGCCGCTGATCGGACGGGCCATCGCTGAGCACACCCTGCGGGTCACTCAGCTGCAGGTGGCCTGATATGCCGAAGGTGGAACTTACCGCGCAACGCCTGCGCGAGGTGCTCCGCTATGAGCCGGAATCCGGCCAGATGTTCTGGCTGATCCGGGCGGCGCACCGACGACACCCTGGAGAAGAAGCAGGCAGTCCATCAAAAGACGGACGCATACGCATTCGGATTGATGGGCAACTGTTCTACAGATATCGACTGGCATGGCTGTGGATGACTGGAAAGTGGCCCGACAAATGCGTGGACCACATAAACGGAGACCACACCGATGACAGCTGGAAAAACTTGCGCGACGTTCCCCAGGCAATCAATTGCCAGAACTACCGCAAGGCGCCAAAGAGCAGCAGCACCGGACTACTCGGAGCCCAAGCACTTCCAAATGGGCGTTTTGAGTCATCTGTGAAGACGCTCTACAAGAGGCGATACCTGGGCTCATTCGACAACGCCCAAGACGCCCACGAAGCCTACATCGCTGCAAAGCGAGAGCTTCACCCTGGATTCACACTTTGAAGGAGGCTGTATGCCAAAAACATTCCCTACGCCCCAAGGCTTTGAAAAAGATGCTGCCCCAGCCATCGCCTTGGTTCAAGTAAACAGCTCGCAAGTGGCTGCAATCGGGTACGACCCGCTCAGCAAGACACTGGCTTGTCAGTTCACGCGCGGCCCAGGCCACCTGTACTGCTACCCCAATGTGGAGCCCGAGGTGCACGCCAAGTTCGTGGCCGCCGAGTCCATCGGCACGTTCTTCGGCCAGCACATCAAGCCGCTGCCGTTCAAGAAGTTCCCGGCGCCGAAGGCAAAGGGCGAAGAGGCCAAGGCCGCCTGAGCCACCCAGCAACCCAACCCCCAAGCCCGTCCAGTGCGGGCTTTTTCATGGAGTCCCCATGTTCAAGTCCCTTGTCATTTACCGCATCGCCCAAGGCTGGGCATCAGAACTGCAGGCCTCCGAGCTGGTGCGCAAGGACCGCAAGGCGAGCATTTCCTACGTGCAGCGCAAGCTGCTCATTGGCTACAACCGCGCCGCGCGGCTGCTGGAGTCTATGGAAAAGGCGGGGGTGGTCAGTCGCATGGACAGTTCCGGTGCACGCACGGTGCTGGATGGGGCGCCTGCCTGATGCCAAAGCCTCCCATCACACGCGACGCCATCACCGCCGCGCTGAAAGAGTGCGGGCCCATGACAGTGCCCGAACTGGTCGAGTACCTGGACTGGCCGCGCAACCGGGTCGATGCGTGCATCACCACGGCGCGCGAGAACCACCCGGGCAAGTTCTTCCGCATCGTGCGCTACCGCAAGCAGGTCGGAGTGCAGGGGCGCGAAGCGGCGGTATACGCAGCCGGGCCTGGGCCAGATGCACCGCGCCCTACGTTTGACGACGCGCACAAGCGGGAAATCAAGCACCGTTACTACCAGGGAAACCGGGCACTTTGGGCAGCGAGGCGCAAGAGCCGAACAGGCCGTGGCGCCGTGAACCCTTGGGCTGGATTGGTGCCGATGGCGCGCCGCTCCCCATAACCCACACCACACAGAGCCCGCACCACGCGGGCTCTTTCGTTTCTGGAGAACCCATGAACCAAACCCGCCTGGGCTCGCTGATTGAGGCCCTGATGAACGTCGCCATCGGCCTGCTTGTCAGCGTGGTGGCCAACGCCATCGTATTCCCACGATTCGGATTCCAGCCAACCGTGGGCGAGAACGTAGCCATCAGCCTGATCTACACGGCGATCTCCATTGCTCGCCAGTACGTCCTGCGACGCTGGTTCAACGCCCGATTGCAGCGTGCTGCGGCCCGCGTCGCAAAGGCGGTGGCGCAATGATGTTCGGCAGCGTTTGCAGCGGCATTGAGGCCGCGACGGTCGCCTGGCATGAGCTGGGCTGGAGGGCCGCCTGGCTGGCCGAGATCGACAAGTTTGCCAGCGCACTCCTGGCACACCACTACCCCAGCGTCCCCAACCTGGGCGACATGACCAAGATCGCGCGCGCCATCTTGACCGGCGAAGTGCCGGCACCCGATGTGCTCTGCGGCGGCACGCCCTGCCAGGCATTCAGCGTGGCGGGCCTGCGCGAGTCGCTGGCTGATGCCCGCGGAAACCTCACCCTCAAATTTGTGGAGATCGCAAATGCAATTGACCATGTTCGAGCTGGACGCGGTGATGACGAGTGCATCGTCTTCTGGGAAAACGTCCCCGGCGTACTCAGCACCAAAGACAACGCGTTCGGGTGCTTTCTGGCTGGGCTTGCCGGAGAAGATGAGCCTTTGGTCCCGCCAGGGCAAGCTCCAAAGCCGGGACAACCCTGGAAGTGGTCGAACGCTGGTGCTGTGTATGGACCCAGGCGAGCAGTCGCTTGGCGGACCCTGGACGCCCAATATTTCGGAGTGGCCCAACGACGCCGCCGTGTGTTCGTTGTCGCAAGTGCTCGAAAAGGGTTCGATCCCGCCCAGGTTCTTTTTGAGTGGGACGGCCTGCGCCGGGATACTGCGCCGAGCCGAGAAGCGCGGCAAACAGCTCCCACCATCCCTTCGCGCAGCACTGCAGGCGGTGGCCTTGGGACCGACTTCGACTGTGACGGCGGGCTGATCGCTGGCACGTTGCAGGCGGGCGGCAAGGCCGCAGGAAGTGCGACCCAGCAGGATGCCGAATCGGGGCTTCTACTGCCAGTCGCCTACGGCGGCAACAACCAGAGCGGCCCCATTGATGTGGCCACGGCCCGCAACGCCTGCGCAAGCGCAAGCGCAAGCGGACGGATGGATTTCGAGACGGAAACGTTCCTTGTTCAGCCCACACACACGCTGCGCGGAGAAGGTTTTGACGCCAGCGAGGATGGCACGGGGCGAGGGACACCGCTGGTGCCGGTGGCCTTCGACACCACCCAGATCACCAGCGCAGCCAACCGCAGCAACCCGCAGCCTGGTGACGCTTGCCACCCGCTGGCGGCTGGTGCGCATGCGCCGGCCATTGCATTCCAGGCCAACCTGTCGGGCACGCAGTGTGTGAGCACTGAGGAACTGGCGCCGTCCATGGGGGCTGCAAACCCGACAGCAGTAGCCGTTGGAGCAGATTGCTTCAATGGCTCTTTGACCGGAGATATCGCTGCAACGATGGGCACAAGAGGCAGCAGCGAAACAGCAAGCGGCCCCACGCTTCTGCACGCCATGCAGGTGCGTCGCCTGACGCCCACCGAGTGCGAGCGCCTGCAGGGTTTCCCTGATGGCTATACCGCCATCCCCTGGCGCGGCAAGCCCGCCGACCAGTGCCCAGACGGCCCCCGCTACAAGGCGCTGGGCAATAGCTGGGCGGTCCCGAACGTCACATGGCTTGGCCGCCGCATTCAGGCGGCGCTACGCAATTCATAGCTGCAAGCGCTTGTTGGTCAAGCGCTGCACCCATATACCAAGGATTCCCCATGACCGATAAAACAGACAGCAAGGAGCGCGACAGCATCATCAGCAGCAGCGACATTCTTCTGCACGACGCCCAGACCGCGCTGATGTACGAAGAGCTGCGCGCTGCGATTGATGACGGCCACGAAAGCATGACACACGCTGATGCGCTTGCGGAAATCGCAGCTATCCGGGCGGAGAACGAACAGCTACAGGCCCAATTGGCATCCATCGGCGCAGGTGGAGTGAGTGGCCCGCTGATGGGCCAGCCGCAGGAAATGCCCGACCTGTCAGCACTGACAGAGCGCGGGGCGAAGGCATGGGCGGGTGTTGATGCGCGGGAGTTGCGCGAGGGCTTCACCGCTGCCGACATGGCAACAGCAAGCGCCCAAGGCTTCCGGGATGGTGTCGCCTCTCTCGCAGCAAGTGCGGGGAGTGAGCCGGTGGCGAAAAATCGGCCATCGCTGGAGGCGGTATTCCGCGGCCTGAGTGACCGCGCGTACTGCAACTACATCGAGCAGATGCGCCGGGATGTCTGCTTGGGCTGGGAGCACAAGGCAGCACACGGCAGGTTCGGTGAAGCCGAGCTGAAGGGCCACACCAGGGCGGGCGAGATGCTGGGGCGCCACAAGGCATTTGCCGAGGCCGCTAACGCCCTGCTGGGCTCTGATGCGCCACTCACCCACCCCTCTCCCCCAGAGGGAAGGGTGATGGTCCCAAAGGAGCCGACAGAGGCCATGCTGGAGGCTGTCGATGAAGAAGTTGGCGGGCACTGCTACTCATGTTCCAAATGGCGTGCCAGCTACGACGACTGCCGCCGCATCTGGGCCGCAATGATCGCCGCCGCCCCACCCACCTCATCTGCGGATAGCAGAAAGGGGGAGTGATGACTGACAAGCACATCGTTTGCCACAGCGGCGGTCATTCATCTGCACTCGTAGCAATAGAGGTGGCGCGCAAGTTCGGAGCTGAGAACGTAGTACTTCTGAACCACGACATGCATTTCAGTGTGGAGCACGCTGACATCAAGCGGTTCAAGCAAGAGATCGCGGACTACTTGGGGTTGCCGCTGACCATCGCCAGTCGGCGCAATGCCACCCAGGATCAATTTGATGTGTGCGTAGAAGCCGGAGCATTCAAGGTCGGCAACGGTTCAGAGTTGTGCACATCACGCCTGAAAACTGAGCCGTTCTATGAGTGGCTAGCTGCCAACGCTCCACCGACTGAGTCGGTCGTGTACTACGGCTTCGACAACACGCCCAAGGAACGCGAGCGGATGCAGCGCCGCACTGGTGTTCTTGGCTCTATGGGCTACCGCACCGATTACCCGCTGGTGACGTGGGGTGACAGATCCATTCTTGCCACCGAAGAGGTCGGCATTGCGCGTCCCAGCACCTATGAAACGTTCACCCATGGGAACTGCATCGGTTGCCTCAAGGCTGGTTGGCAGCACTGGTACATCGTGTATTGCACCCGCATGGACATCTGGCTCAAGGGCAAATGGGCGGAAGAAGAGATTGGCTACGCCATCCACTATGACAACGGCCAGCCCGTGTACCTGGAAGACATGGAACCCCGCTTTGCCTCAATGAAGGCAGCTGGCGTACCGGCTACAGAACACATCCCGCAGCAGCGATTTTGGGCACAAGCCAGAAAGATCGTACCCATCCACGACATCCAGCAGCGCATGGACTTGCCGTGTGACTGCCACCAAATTTAGGACCCATCATGACAAACCAACAAGGGGCGCCAGAAGCGCTGCGCACTATCACTCGTTACGAGGTTGTTGACTGCATCGACAGCAAACACGTTCCTGCCGTCATCCCGAACAAAGACGGGCCATGGGTGCGCTACGAAGATCACATTGCCGCCCTGGTAGAGGCACAGCAGCCCGCCCCATCGGCTGCGGGGGCGCCAAAGGTGCCGAGCTACACCATAGATGACATGCGGCAAGCACCAGCCGGTGCGGCAGAGGAAGTCGACAAGGCCTTGAACGACTATGCGCAAGCATTCACGGCCCGGGCCATGGGGTGGACAAGAGAGCACGGAGACGCCATGCCTGACGCGCGCACGAAACTCTACTCTGCTATTTCGTCTTATGCGCGCGGACTTTCCACCACCTCCCCCACGCCCCAGGCAGACAGCCAGCCAGCGCCAATCGACATGGTGCTGTTCTGCCCCGCGTGTGGGACACAGCACATCGACGCCTCGGAACCTCCAGTGGAGTTTGAGCCAGGCGCCGCGCAATGGAACAACCCACCCCATCGCTCCCACCTGTGCCACGGCTGCGGCCACATCTGGCGCCCTGCTGACGTGCCTACCAACGGCGTGAAGGCAGTCAAGACCACCGGCAAGGCAGACAGCCCCATCGCAGCCCGTGCCCCGGCAGACAGCGTGACGGCACCAGCGGGTGGGGTGGATGACGACGTTAATGCGGTAGCTTTGGCCCGCTACAAAGTGGTTCCTGCGCATGAAAGCATGTTTCACCGCTTCGCAGTGGTGGCAGGTGACGGTAAGCAGCAGCTCTACCTTGGCCGAGAAATTGAGTGCGCGAACATGGCGCACAAGTTCGCCGGAGCGTTTCTGGACGGCGTGTTCTATCAGTCCAATATTGCCCCCACCCCACC
>NZ_QAIM01000670.1:0-1585 GCF_003061035.1 Acidovorax sp. HMWF018 | reverse complement strand
AAAGCCACTAAGCTTCAGCTATTGACGACCGTACCGCAAACCGACACTGGTGCGCGAGATGAGTATTCTAAGGCGCTTGAGAGAACTCAGGAGAAGGAACTCGGCAAATTGATACCGTAACTTCGGGAGAAGGTATGCCCCAAGTAGGTGAACTCGTACAGAGGGAGCCCAACGGGGTTGCAAAAAATCGGTGGCTGCGACTGTTTAATAAAAACACAGCACTCTGCAAACACGAAAGTGGACGTATAGGGTGTGACGCCTGCCCGGTGCTGGAAGATTAAATGATGGGGTGCAAGCTCTTGATTGAAGTCCCAGTAAACGGCGGCCGTAACTATAACGGTCCTAAGGTAGCGAAATTCCTTGTCGGGTAAGTTCCGACCTGCACGAATGGCGTAACGATGGCCACACTGTCTCCTCCTGAGACTCAGCGAAGTTGAAATGTTTGTGATGATGCAATCTCCCCGCGGAAAGACGGAAAGACCCCATGAACCTTTACTGTAGCTTTGTATTGGACTTTGAACAGATCTGTGTAGGATAGGTGGGAGGCTTTGAAGTGAGGACGCTAGTTCTCATGGAGCCAACGTTGAAATACCACCCTGGTGTGTTTGAGGTTCTAACCTAGGTCCATTATCTGGATCGGGGACAGTGCATGGTAGGCAGTTTGACTGGGGCGGTCTCCTCCCAAAGCGTAACGGAGGAGTTCGAAGGTACGCTAGTTACGGTCGGACATCGTGACGATAGTGCAATGGCATAAGCGTGCTTAACTGCGAGACTGACAAGTCGAGCAGATGCGAAAGCAGGACATAGTGATCCGGTGGTTCTGTATGGAAGGGCCATCGCTCAACGGATAAAAGGTACTCTGGGGATAACAGGCTGATACCGCCCAAGAGTTCATATCGACGGCGGTGTTTGGCACCTCGATGTCGGCTCATCTCATCCTGGGGCTGTAGCCGGTCCCAAGGGTATGGCTGTTCGCCATTTAAAGAGGTACGTGAGCTGGGTTTAAAACGTCGTGAGACAGTTTGGTCCCTATCTTCCGTGGGCGCTGCAGATTTGAGGAAGCCTGCTCCTAGTACGAGAGGACCGGAGTGGACACACCTCTGGTGTATCGGTTGTCACGCCAGTGGCATTGCCGAGTAGCTAAGTGTGGAAGAGATAACCGCTGAAAGCATCTAAGCGGGAAACTCGTTTCAAGATGAGATCTGCCGGGGCCTTGAGCCCCCTAAAGAGTCGTTCAAGACCAGGACGTTGATAGGTCAGGTGTGGAAGCGCAGTAATGCGTTAAGCTAACTGATACTAATTGCTCGTGCGGCTTGACCCTATAACTTTGATAGCCAACACGCTCACAGCGTGAAGCTCAAAGTCTGTTATGCCAAGTTAGACGCAGTCAAATACACAAAATCTGATTCCAGACTCTATGAATTCGCCAGGCAGTTCACAAAACTGCCCAGCACCAAGTTATGCCTGATGACCATAGCAAGTTGGTCCCACTCCTTCCCATCCCGAACAGGACAGTGAAACGACTTTGCGCCGATGATAGTGCGGGTTCCCGTGTGAAAGTAGGTCATCGTCAGGCTCTTACAGC
>NZ_QAIM01000154.1:0-1991 GCF_003061035.1 Acidovorax sp. HMWF018 | reverse complement strand
TGCAGCACATCTACCGCAACCTAGCCCCCGGTGGCCGCGCCGCCGTGGTGTTGCCTGACAACGTGCTGGGTGGAAACAATGTCGGCGCTGATATCCGCAGAGACCTGATGGACAAGTGCAACCTGCACACCATATTGCGCTTGCCCACTGGCATTTTTTATGCCCAAGGCGTCAAAACCAACGTATTGTTTTTCACGCGCGGCAAGAAAGACACAGGCAACACCAAAGAAGTGTGGGTGTACGACATGCGCGCCAACATGCCCCAGTTTGGCAAGCGCACCCCCTTCACCCGCGAGTATTTCCGCACCAAGCCCGATGCCCCTGCCAGTGTGCCCCGCGACAAGTTTGAAGACGTGTTTGGCAACGACCCCTGCGGCGGCCCCGCAGCCCTGGCGCAGCGTGTGGACACGGGCGAAGCAGGCCGCTGGCGCAAGTTCACCCGCGAGCAAATCAAGGCCCGTAACGATAACCTGGACATCAGCTGGATCAAGGACGACAACGCGGAAGCCGCAGACGCCCGGCGTGACGAACCCGCGCTGGTGGCACGCATGGTGATGCGCGAGCTGAGCGGTGCCATGGCCGACCTGCGCAGCCTGCTGGAAGAGTTGGGCGAAGACCCCGACGCTTCGTTGGAAGACCTGCTGGCCGACGACACCACGGCAGACGAGGCCCAGCCATGAGCCAACTGGTTTCCGCAGCGGGAGCAGACGGCCTGCCCACCAACTTGCACGCCGAACTGCGCACCCTCATCGCCAGCAGCCGCCAGCGCTTGGCCGGCGCGGTGAATGCCGAACTCACCCGCCTGTACTGGGCGGTGGGCCAACGCTTGGCCTCCGAAGTGCTGGGCGGCGAACGTGCCCAGTACGGTAGCCAACTGCTGGAGCAACTGGGCCAACAGCTCTCGCAAGAGTTTGGCCGGGGGTTTGAAGCCCGCAACCTGCGCCGCATGGTCAAGTTTGCGCAGGCTTTCCCCAGTGCAGGGATTGTGTCGACACTGTCGACCAAATTGAGCTGGAGCCACATGGTCGCCATCGTTGCGCTCAAAAACCCGCAAGCCCGCCAGTTTTACGCCCAGCAAGCCGCGCAAGACCGCTGGAGCGTGCGCGAGCTGACCCACCAGATTGAGCGCAAGGCGTTTGAACGCACCGAGCTGGCTGCACTGCAAGCCCCTCCCCCCGTTCAGGCGGAGCCTGTCGAAGCCCTGGGCACCAGCCCCGCCCAAGTCTTCAAAGACCCGTATTTCCTCGACTTTCTGGGCCTGCGCCAGGGCCATGACGAGGCGGACCTGGAAGCCGCCATCCTGCGCCAGCTCGAAGCCTTCATCCTTGAGCTGGGCCGGGGCTTTGCGTTTGTGGAGCGGCAAAAGCGCATGGTCATCGACGGCGAGGACTTTTACCTGGACCTGCTTTTCTATCACCGCCGCCTGCGTCGCCTCGTGGCCATCGAGCTGAAGCTAGGCCGCTTCAAGGCCGCGCACAAAGGCCAGATGGAGCTGTATTTGAAATGGCTGGACCGGCACGAACGCCAGAGCGGGGAGGAAGCCCCCATCGGCCTCATCCTGTGCGCCGAATCCAGCCGTGAACAGGTGGAGCTGCTGCAAATGCACAAAGACGGCATCACCGTGGCCGAATACTGGACCGAGCTGCCACCCAAGGCCGAGCTGGAACAACACTTGCACCTAGCCTTGCTAGAAGCGCGCGAGCGGCTGGCGCGGCGGGGGGTGTTGTTGGGAGGAGGCGAGGATGAGTGATTTACCTGAGAGTTGGGTCGAAGTTCCTATTGGCAGTGTTGCTCGAATCGTTGGAGGCGGCACGCCGCCATCCAAAGATCCGCAGAATTTTGTTGAACCCGGAAAGGGTATTCCGTGGGTGACTCCTGCTGACTTGAGCGGATATCGAAAGCAATCGATTGAGCGAGGTGCGCGTGATCTGACCGAAGCTGGTTACTCCGCTTGCGGAGCAACGCTAATGCCGCAAGGCACTGTGCTGTTT
>NZ_QAIM01000153.1:0-2103 GCF_003061035.1 Acidovorax sp. HMWF018 | reverse complement strand
GGATATCAGCGCCGACATTGTTTCCACCCAGCACGTTGTCAGGCAACACCACGGCGGCGCGGCCACCGGGGGCTAGGTTGCGGTAGATGTGCTGCAAGAAGCAGAGTTGCTTGTTGGTGGTGGGATAAGGCAGGTCCGTGCGGGTGGGCAGGCCGCCGCCTTTTTTGATGCCAAAAGGCGGGTTGCTCAAGATGAGCGTGGCCTGCGGCAGGCGGGAGCCTTCTTCGCCCAGGGTGTCGCCAAACTGTATGCCGCCTTCAATCCCGTGCAGCAGCATGTTCATGAGCGCCAAGCGGTGTGTGTCTTGCACCAGCTCGATGCCGTAGAAGGTGCTGGATCGGTGCTTCTCTTTCTGGACCTTGGTCCGCCTTGCAGGCGGGTAGTGATCACGCAAATAGTCATTGGCCGCGATCAGAAAGCCAGCCGTCCCCGCTGTTGGGTCTTGAATGATGTCATTTAGCGTGGGCCGCATAACGGCAACGATGCTGTCAATCAAATCGCGCGGGGTGAAGTACTGGCCCGCACCGCTCTTTTTCTCGCTGGCGTTACGCTCCAGCAGCCCCTCGTACAGGTCCCCTAAATCGTCACGATCAACGCTGTACCAGTTGATTCTGTCGATCTCCGTGACCAGCGTAGAGAGGGTCGAGGGCTTGGTGATGATGGTGCTGGCACCTGCATAGACCTGCCGAATGATGCCTTTCCCGTGGTGGCTGTAGTCGTGCAGCAAGTCTTGATAAACAGACAAGCGATCTGCAGGTGCAGCGCCCACCAAGTCGGCCCAGAGCGAGCCTTGTTCATCTACAACTGCCCCCCCTTTCTTTTTAGCAGGTCGGCTGATTACGAAACAAGCCTCTTCTTTGGTCTCCTGCATCATTTTCAGGAATAGCAGGTAAGTCAATTCGTTAACGTACTGGTGGTAAGTGACGCCATCGTCACGCAATACGTTGCATAGATTCCAGAGCTTGGCAACGATTTCGGATGTTGCTGGCTTTAATAGGTGAGGCATGGGGGACTAACTGTCGTTGAAGCTCATAGCACAAGGCAGACATTTTGCCTATTGCTGGAGTCGCCTGAGTACTCACTTCAGTCTTTCATACCTCAGAAATCAAGCGGCGATTGCTCCCCAGGCAGAACCGGAGATAGACCTCGGGCATAAAGATCCTTGGCACGACCCACCGCATGCACAACAAAAAATACATGACAAAGAAGAACGAGGCTAACCAACGCATAAACGAACAGCACCCAACGTTGCTTTTTCAATTCAGATCCCACATGCTGCGGCCAATTCTTTGCCGACAGTAGGTCGCACACTATCTTCACCTCATCGAGAGAGAAGGAAGTGCGCTCAGCAAGTGCATCCCAAGATTGGTCGCAGTCGCTTTTCTTCAGGGGTTGAAGCAGCGGCCAGAGCGGCTTCGCGAGAGACTCATTGGCGAGAAAGGTGCGTCCGCTGTCCTTGAAAGTGAAAGGCACTTGCGGGATAGCCATCAGCACAACGAATCCCATCAGAAGCAATGTAAAAAAAGCAATCTTGGCAAAGAGATAGGAGCTGGAGGGAAACAGATGCTTGCGCACCTGCCGCAGCCCGGTGTCGAAGTAGCGCCCGCAAGCGGCGATTTGGCGTAAATCAACGCTGTGGAGCTGGGCCCACGCGATCAGCTGGTGCGCTTCTTCCAGGCTGGCCGCCTGCACGCCAGAGAACATACGAAAGGACATGAGGTTGGTCTGCTCGTCCACATACGCACGGATCTTGGGGTCTGAGATTTCTTCGCTGCCATGCACTAGCATCCACAGGCGCCGCAGCAGCGTGTGCAAAGACACAGTGCGCCAGATGACGATGACAAAGCCAGCGATCAGCACCAGTGGCATCAAGGCGGCCAAGGCGCCGCCGAATTGAGTGATGGTGGCGAAGTCCATCACGCAGCGGGGCGCGCGCACCGCCCACGGTAATACGACCTCAATGCAAGCGAGTCGTTGGTCTTTTGTTGCAGCCTCTTAACCTGCCGCTTTTCTCCACTGGTCATGCGCGGCAAGCACGCACCCAGTGCCGGTATTAATCTCGCCATGTTGCTGGTTGCCCCTCCCTAAGCTGTGCGGTACATA
>NZ_QAIM01000152.1:9956-16494 GCF_003061035.1 Acidovorax sp. HMWF018 | reverse complement strand
CAAGCTCGTCGTTCCCTATGCCGCCGGCGGCCTTCCCGACACGGTGGCGCGCATCATCGCCAAGTCGCTGGGCGATACGCTGGGGCAGGCGGTCTACGTCGACAACCGGCCCGGTGCGGGTGGCTCGGTCGCCGCCTCCGCGATCCTGCAGTCCCCGGCTGACGGCTACACGCTGCTGGTGACCGATGGGCCGATGCTGTCGATCACGCCGTTGATCAACAAGAAGATCACCTACGACGCGGCCAACGACTTCGTGCCGATCGCCCTCGTCGGCAAGGCCCCGCTGTTCCTCGCCGTCAACGCGAACGTCAAGGCGAACACGCTGGACGAACTCGTCGCGCTGGCCAAGGCGAAGCCAGGGGGCCTCAACTACGGCTCCGCCGGCAACGGCAGCATCCACCACCTGACGATGGAGGCGATGAATGCAAGCCTGGGCATCTCGATGACGCACATTCCGTTCAGGGGCAGCGCCGTCTCGGTCCCCGCGATGATCGGCGGACAGGTGGACATGGTGTTCGCTTCGCCGCCGTCGCTCATGGGCTTCGTCAAGTCGGGCCAGGCGCGCCTTCTGGCCACCAATTCGACGACGCGTTCCCCGCTGGCACCGCAGATGCCTACCCTGGCGGAAAAGATCCCCGGCTTCGATTTCGCATTCACGGTCGCGGTGTTGGCGAAGACCGGTACGCCGAGCGAGGTCATCTCCAAGGTCAATGCCGAGATCAACAGGATCGTGAAGGTCCCCGAGGTCATCGAGCAGCTGCGCACTGCGGGCGTCGACCCGGCGGGCGGAACGCCCGAACAGCTCGCGCGGGCGCTGCGTGCAGAGAAGGCCCAGGTGACCGACGCCGCCGCGCGGGCGCAGCTGAAGGCCGAGTAGTCGCGCGTCATGACGCTCACCACACCCCAAACCCATTCCGACACGCAGATGCCGTTGCGCGTGGCGCGGATCCTCGACGTGGCGCGCGACATCCGCAGCTTCGAGCTGGTACAGCCCGATGGCAGCGAGCTGCCGCCGTTCACGCCGGGATCGCACGTCAAGGTCCAGGCCCCCAATGGCATGCTGCGCAAGTATTCGCTGTGCAACGATCCCGCGGAGCGCCACCGCTACGTCATCGCCGTCAAGCGCGATCCGGAGGGGCAGGGCGGCTCGCTCTCCATGCACGAGGAACTGCATGAGGGCGATACGCTGCCCACGTCGCTGCCTTCGAATGCCTTCCCGCTGGTCGAGAACGCCAAGGGCTACCTCTTCGTCGCGGGCGGCATCGGCATCACCCCGATCCTGTCCATGATCCGCTCGTTCGGCGAACTGCCGCCGGCACCGTGGAAGCTCATCTACCTGACGCGCTTTCCCGAGACTGCGGCCTTCCGCGAGGAGCTCGGCGCCCCCGAGCTCAAGAGCCGCGTGCGGATCCACCACAGCCACGGGGACCCCGCGCGCGCCTTCGACCTCTGGCCGGTGCTGGAGAAGCCCAACACGGCCCACGTGTACTGCTGCGGCCCGCGCGCGCTGATGGAGGCGGTGCGCGACATGACGGGCCACTGGTCGCCGGCCAACGTGCACTTCGAGAGCTTCAACGAGGGCGGGGGCGTGCGGCCCGACGACAAGCCCTTCTTGGTGAAGCTGGCCAGCTCAGGCGCGGCGTTCGAGGTGCCCGTCGGCAAGTCCATCCTGTCGGTCCTCCACGAGCACGGCTGCAACGCGGCGTCCTCGTGCGAGAGCGGCACCTGCGGCACCTGCCGCACGAAGCTGCTGAGCGGCGAGGCCGACCACCGAGACATGGTGCTGCTGCCCGAGGAGATGGACAGCCAGATCATGATCTGCGTCTCCCGGGCCAAGTCCGACGAACTGGTGATCGACCTGTGAACGCCGGCCGCCCACTTCGACTCGGCGTCGCCGGACTCGGCCGCGCCTTCACGCTCATGCTGCCCACGCTCCAGCGCGACGCGCGCGTGCGGCTGGTGGCGGCCTGCGACCCGCGCGAGCCGGCGCGCGAGCGCTTCGCGAGCGACTTCGATGCGCCGGTGTACCCGGACATCGAGGGCCTGGCGTCCAACCCGGACGTCGAGGCGATCTACATCGCCAGCCCGCACCAGTTCCACGCGGAGCAGGCGCGCATCGCCGCCCGGCACGGCAAGCACGTGCTCGTGGAAAAGCCCATGGCGCTGTCCCTCGGCGACTGCAACGCGATGATCCGGGACTGCCGGGACGCCGGCGTGCACCTCATCGTCGGCCACTGCCACAGCTTCGACACGCCGTACCTGCGCGCGCGCGAGATCGCCCTGGGCGGTGAGTTCGGGCGGGTGCGCATGATCCACGCGCTCAACTACACCGACTTCCTCTACCGGCCGCGGCGTCCCGAGGAGCTGCGCACGGAGGAGGGCGGCGGCGTGGTGTTCAGCCAGGCCGCCCACCAGGTCGACATCGTGCGCCTGCTGGCCGGCACGCGGGTCAGCCGGGTGCGCGCGATCACAGGCGACTGGGACCCCAGGCGCCCGACCCAGGGCGCCTATTCGGCCCTGCTGTGGTTCGAGGGCGGGGCGTTCGCCAGCGTCAGCTACAACGGCTACGGGCACTTCGACTCGGACGAATGGTGCGGCTGGATCGGCGAGATGGGCGCCGAGAAGTCGCCCGAGGCGTACGGCGCCGCGCGCCGCAAGCTGGCGACCGTGGGTTCGCCGGAGGAGGAGGCGCGCCTGAAGGCGGCCGGCACCTATGGCGGGCCCGGCTACGTGCCCGCGTCCGCGGGCGCGCCGCCGGCGTGGCACCAGCATTTCGGGCCGGTCGTGGTGTCCTGCGAGCGCGGCGATATCCGTCCGTTGCCCGACAGCGTCTGCGTGTACGGGGACCTCACGAAGGAGCGGCGGCCGCTGGGCCGGCCCGCGGTGCCCCGCTTCGAGGTCATCGACGAACTGTACGAGGCCGTGGTGAACGGGACCGCGCCGCTGCATGACGGCGAATGGGCGCGCTCCACGCTGGAGGTGTGCCTGGCGCTGCTCGAGTCGGCGGGCTCGGGCAAGGACGTGGAACTGCTGCGCTGAGGCAGCGCCGCGGCGTTTGCGGGCCGCCGGGGCCGGTTCAGGTGCCTGCCTGCACCTCGCGGCGGCCTGGGTTTCATGGCGCGCCGCGCGAGACCGGGGAGATTCCCATGGATCCAGCCAAAGGGTAGACCAAGATGCAACCATCCCACGAGGACCTCAATCTGCTCGTCGTCTTCGAGGCACTCATGGAGACCCGCAGCGTCTCCAAGGCCGGCGAGCGGCTGCAGCTGAGCCAGCCCTCGATGAGCCACGCGCTGTCGAAGATGCGCAAGGCGTTCGACGACCCCATGTTCGTGCGCGTCAAGAACGAGATGCAGCCGACGGCGAAGGCGCTGGAAGTCGCGGAGCCCATCCGCCAGGCCCTCGAGCTGGCCCGCCGCCAGATCTTCTCCAAGGTGGCGCTGGACCTGCGCACCTCGTCGCGCCTGTTCACGATCTGCATGACGGATGTCGGCGAGACCTGCTATCTGCCGATGGTGATCAATGCCGTGCGCAGGCAGGCGCCGTGCGTGCGGTTGCGCACGGTGTCGCCGATCGTGGAGAAGCTGGAGGAGGGGTTGGAATCGGGGGGCGTCGATCTCGCGATCGGGTACTTCCCCGACATCAAGAACGGCGGCGTCTTCCAGCAGAGACTGCTGCGCAACAGCGGGTTCATGTGCATCACGGGCAACAAGGAGTTCGCCGCACGCGGCGAGCTGGACCTTGCTTCCTTCCAGTCGGCGCTGCATGTCGCGGTGCGAACGGAAGGTCGAAGCCACGAGGTCATCGAGAAGGCCATGGCCGCGATGGGTATCCACCGCAACGTGGTTGCCACGATCCCGCACTATCTCGGCCTGCTGACCATCATCCCGCAGACCGGGCTGACGGCCATCATTCCCATGGACCTCGCCGGTGCGTTCGAGGGCAAGGAGGGCATCGCGGCCCTGCCGCTGCCGTTCGCATCGCCCAGCGTGGAGGTGATCCAGATATGGCACAGGCGCCACCACGAGGATCCGGCACACCGATGGCTGCGGACACTCGTGCGGGACACGCTGCAGAGGCGGGTGCTTGACTGAAGGCGCGCCGTCATGCAGCAGCCCACCGCCCCCCGCGCGTGCCCGCGGACCGCGCTTCGCGGCTCCCTGGTCGGCGGACCAGTCCGCTAGACCGGGCGTGCAGGATTGCCCCGGAGGCATCCGGCGGCCGGAAGCGTCGGGACCCTCTCCGATTCGAAGAACCATCCAGGAGATACCTCATGAGATTGCGCATACTGTCGCTCATCGCTGCGGCCCTGACCACGCAACTGCAGGCGGGCGCCTGGGCGCAGACCGCTGCCTACCCCGCGAAGCCGATCCGCCTGTTCGTGGGCGCGCCGGCCGGCGGGCCCACGAACGTGATCGCCAGGTCGCTCATCCAGCAGATGGGGGATTCGCTGGGGCAGCCCGTAATCGTCGAGAACCGGGGCGGGGCCGCCGGCACGCTCGCGGCCGGCATCGTCGCGAAGTCTCCGGCCGACGGCTACACGCTGATCGTGACGCCCTCGGCGCACGCCTATGCGGCGAGCATGTACGACAAGCTCCCGTTTGATCCCGTGAAGGATTTCCGGCCGGTGGGGCAGATCGGCATGATGCCCCTCGTGGCGATTGCGAACAAGGCCTTCCCGGCGGGGTCGCTGCGCGACCTGGTCGAGCGCGCCAAGGCCCAGCCCACCGCCGTGAACTACGGCTCGAGCGGCACGGGTTCCGCCCATCACCTGGCGGGCGAGCTATTCAAGCTGCGCACGGGCATCCAGATGACGCATGTGCCCTACAAGGGCAGCGCGGGATCCATCACGGACCTCATCGCCGGCCAGATCCAGGTGATCTTCGAGCCGCTCGTGTCGGCGTTGCCGCAGATCCAGGCCGGCCGCGTGAAGGCGCTGGCCGTCATGGGCGAGAAGCGCTCCCCGGCCCTGCCGGACGTGCCGACCCCCGGCGAGGCCGGGCTGCCCGGCGTGGAAGCCAGCGCCTGGTACGGGATCATGGCGCCGGCGGGCACGCCCGACACGGTCGTCGCCAAGCTGACCGCGGCGCTGAACAAGGCCCTGGCCGACCCTTCCACGCGCGCGAGTCTGCAATCGCAGGGCGTCGACGTCACGCCCGGGCCGCCGCAGATGTTCATGGACCTGATCACCAGCGAGATCGCGCGCTGGCGGCCGATCATCCAGGCGGCGGGAATCCGCGCGGAGTAGGCGAGGCGCATGCATTCACACCGCAAACTGCAGCCTCCGTCGGTCGTCAACATCGAGGATCTCCGCCGGCTGGCCAAGAGGCGGCTGCCGCAGGTGATCTGGGACTACCTGGAAGGCGGCGCGGAGGACGAAGTGACGCTGCGGCGCAACCGCGCCGCCTTCGACCGCTATCACCTCCTGCCGCGGATGGTCACGGGCAAGGGCTCGCGCGACCTGTCCATCACGCTGTTCGGGCAGCGGCTCGCGGCGCCCTTCATGATCGGGCCGACGGGCCTCAACGGCATCTACGTGCCGGACGCGGACCTCATGCTGGCGCGCGCGGCCGCAGCGGCGGGCGTGGCGTTCTCGCTGTCCGCCGGCTCGAACAACGACATCGAGGCCGTGGCCAGGGCATCGGCTGGACCCAAGTTCTTCCAGCTCTATCCGTGGGGCGGACGCGAGGTCGCGACCAGGCTGCTGGCGCGCGCACACACGGCCGGCTACTGCGCGCTCATGGTCACGGTCGATTCGCTGATCCCGGGCAACCGTGAGCGGGATGTGCGGAACCGATTCGCCCATGCACTGCATTTCTCTCCGCGCATCGTCTGGGACGCGGCGACCCATCCGCGATGGGTCGTTTCCACATGGTTCGCCCGCGGCATGCCGCGCTTCGAGAACCTGGCTGAGTTCCTGCCACCGGGCTCCGACGCGTACGCGCTGGCCGCCTATACCCGCGCGCAGCGCAATCCGTTCTACAGCTGGGAGGATGTCGCCTGGCTTCGCTCGCAGTGGGCGGGCCCCTTGGTGGTCAAGGGCATCCTCACCGCGGACGACACGCGCCTGGCCGCCTCCCATGGGGCGGACGCCGTCGTGGTGTCCAACCATGGCGGGCGCAGCCTTGACGGCTTGCCCGCCACGCTGGACATGCTGCCCTCGGTCGCCGCCGCTGCCGGGGGCATGCCCGTCCTGGTCGACAGCGGCTTTCGGCGGGGCTCCGACATCGTCAAGGCCCTCGCCCTTGGCGCGCGCGGCGTGCTGCTGGGCCGGGCGCCCCTGTACGGCGTGGCTGCGGCGGGGGAGGCCGGCGCAAGTCGCGCGCTCGAGATCCTCCTGCAGGAGACGGACCGCGTCATGGGCTTGTTGGGGGTGGACTCGGTGGACGCGCTGGGGCACCAGCACGTTGGCCTGCAGCCGGCATGACGCGGCGGGAAAAACTGCAGTTTCCCGGCCGGCGCCGGAGAAGGACCGAAGCAGCATCGGCGGCACAGGCCCCTTGGCAGGGGCGGCATAGACCTCCTCGGCGGGGGCGGT
>NZ_QAIM01000152.1:0-9946 GCF_003061035.1 Acidovorax sp. HMWF018 | reverse complement strand
GGCCGCGTGTCGCAGGCACCGTGGTCTGGTCAAGAGGTGCGCAACTCCCGCACGCGCATCCCGGGCGGCGCAGCCGCGGAGCGGGGCGCTGAAGCCAATCGGCCGCCGCTGTCTCGAGCGGACGGGAAGCCGCTCGCTGAAGGTTGACGCGCCGAAGTGCGCGCGTAGCCTGGTGCCAAGCGTGCGACGCGGGGCGAAAAGTCTATGGCCTGCCAGAACGAAGGCGTTGGGCATCGTCCCGGCATTGCCCGTGCAACCGCATGGTTTTGTGATCTGGATCAGCATGCCGCCTACTGAGAACAGCAGAATGTACGGTGCTATATTTGTGCGGTCCGCTTGGCCTGGGCAGCACCTTTTCAACCTCCTCCCGCTTCTTCGTGTCCGTCGGCTCGTTCATGTACGCCGATCGCCGCTGTCTTGCAGGGGGTCGGCCGGGCAGAGCGTCCGTTGGGATGCATTGAGGAATGAAAATTGGCAAAAAAGGCAGGGAAAGAGTCGGCGGAGGTAGCGAGCCGTATGCTGCAGCACTGGCATGAGGGCGTTCCCGACGACCGTTTAGCGCATCTGGTGAAGGACGCGACGCGCTCCTTTCTTCGATCGCTGCAGACCCGTCTTGCGCGCCACGACGTCCAACTCGGCCATTGGACCTTCCTGCGGATTCTCTGGGAGAAGGATGGGCTCACCCAGGCAGAACTGAGCGCGGAGGCCGGTGTGATGGCGCCCACCACGGCGATCGCCCTGAAGGCCATGGAGGAGCTCGGGTACGTCCTGCGAAAGCAGCGTCCCGACAACCGCAAGAGCATCTACGTTTTCCTGACGCCGGCGGGCAAGCGCCTCAAGGCGAAGCTCGTGCCCTTGGCCGAGGAGGTCAACGCGCTCGCCATCAGATCCCTGACGGATGCCCACATCAGCATCGTGCGGCGCTCGCTGCTGAAGATCATCGACAACCTGGCGAGCGACGAGTGCATTCAGGATGATCCGAAGCGGACAGGCGCCGCTCAGTCATCCGCAAGACCGTAGCCCGCGCTGCCGATGGCCGCGCCCTGGGTGCGGCGCGCCATGGAAGCGCACCGCGCCTCGCGGCAGTGCCACGCTCTCCCCAATCCCTCAAATGCATCGGTCCCGCCGCGGCGCAGTGCGCCCGAGCGGCCAGCCGCGCCGCATCGGTCTCGATGTGGGTCGACGAGTCGACGATGCCACCCAGTGGACCCCGCGCGCCACAGGCGAGTGGCATGGATGCCCCATGGAACGCACGCCGGAACCCGCCGGGCCAGTGCCGCCGTCTTCTGCCTGGCAGCCTGTGAGATAATTAGAGACCTAATGATTAGACCTACGGAGACATAGCGCGGTTTCGGGATTTACGTGCCGTCGAACGCTGGAATCGCGCGGAGCCCACATGAGCACATGCCCCGATCCCACGTCGTGCCGGCAGCCGGATTTCCTGGATGCGAAAGCCAGTCTTGCCCTTCTGGGCGTCCGCCCGCAGACGCTCTACGCCTATGTGAGCAGGGGGGCCATCCGCAGCGTGCCCCAGCCCGGAACGAAGGCGCACCTGTACAGCCGCTCGGACATCGAACGGGTCATGGCGCGCGCGGCCGCCCGTGCAGGCCATGCCGCGGCGGCAGCCGGTGCGATGGACCATGGGCCGCCCATCGTCAGCAGCGGTATCACGGAAATCACCGAGGCGGGTCCAGCCTACCGGGGCTACTTGGCCTGCGACCTCGCGCGGCAAGGCGTTCCGTTCGAGCGGGTCTGCGAATTGCTCTGGGGCGCTCCTCTCGATGTCGCGAGGGCCGGCGCCTGGAGAATCCCTCCGCGCGACCAGGCACTGGCCCGCGAGGCCGGTTTGCGGATACTGCACGGTACCGATCCTCACCGCGTGTACGGATCGCTCGCGATGCTGGCTCTCCAGTTGGAGCGCAGCCGCAGGATGTCGGGCGGTGGGGGTCTGGACGCGGGCGTCGTGCAAGAGGCGCGCTTGCTGATCTGTGCCGTGGCGCAAGCGCTGGGATGCGTCGGCCCGGCCCGCGCGCTGACGCTGCCGGAGCGCTCCGAATCGATCGCTTCGACGCTGATCCGGTCCTTCGGATGCGAAACCACGCCAGCGCGGATCCGCGCGGTGAACGCGCTGCTCGTGCTCCTCGCGGACCACGAACTGCCGCCGGGCACCCTGGCCGTCCGGGCGGCTGCCTCGGGAGGCGCGAACCTTTTCGACTGCATTGCCGTGGGCATCTGCGCAAGCGCCGGGACCGAGATCGCCGGGCACTATGCGGTCGTGGACCGGTTCCTCACCGCAAGGCCGTCCGCGACGGCGCTGCGCGACAAGGCCCTGCGCCTGCACCAGCGGGCGCAGCGGATCCCCGGCTTCACGCATCCGCTCTACCTGGGCGGCGACCCGCGCGCGAAGCACCTGCTCGCCATCGCCACCGAACTGGCTGACGACTCCTTCAACATGCGACAGGTCGCCGACTTCGTCGGTTGGGCGAAGGAGAATCTCGCGGACCATCCAAGGCATGAGTTCGCCGTCGTCTGCCTGGTGCGGGCGCTCCGGCTTCCCGTCTGGTCGGCAGCGGTCTTCTTCCTGGTGGCGCGCATGGCCGGCTGGGCTGCGCATGTGCAGGAGCAGCGCGGCGTGACCGGCCTCTGGCGGCCGCGCGCCCGTTACGTCCCCCGCCCATGAGCGTGGCAGGGCCCGTGCGCGTCGCTAGCGCCGCCCTGTGTCGCTCGGAGCCGAGAGGCGATCCTCTGGAGGAGCGGACTGGACGCCGGGCATTGCGGGCCCGCGGCAACCGGCCTGCCGCTGCGAACTCGTGCGTCTCCCTCTTTGCGAGGGGCAGCCCCGATGACGGCGATGGCCACTCCGCATTTGCGCTGCCGCCTGCTAAGCGGTGCGTCCGCGCGGTGGTGGTTGGAAGAGGGCATGGTGCGGGTGGAAGACCTGCCGCGCGTCACCGACCTGGCCTACTCCAACAGCCTGCGCCGCTGGATCACGGCGGAGTTGGCCTGAGCACTGCCCGGAGGTACTAGGACGCCGAGGCGCTGAATTTGCCGGTCTGCAGCCAGGCGGCAATACCGGCTGCCAACTGGTCGCTGTTGCTCTCCATCATCATCATGTGGCCGTTGCCCTGGATGCCCCGGTCGCCCAGCGGAATGAATTCCGCGCGCGCCCCGATGTCGTTCAGCCAGTCGACGATGGGCTTGTCGATGGCGGCCGTGTGGTCCGCGTCGTTGGTGCCCATGATCAGGGCCACGCGCTTGCCCTTGTAGCCCGAGGGGTCGGTCACACGGGGCGCGCTGTTCTCATAGTTCACCCGCTCTAGCAGCAGGCGGGGCGGAATGACGGTCAGGCTGGCCAGGTAGCTGTCCAGGTGCTCGCGCGGGAAGCGCGTGCTGCTGCCGACCAGCTTCTTCGTGGCCCAGCCCGGTTCTGCAACGAAGGGCAGCTTGCGGCTGAGCTTGAGCACCGGAGCGCCGGGTGCCAAGCGGACTTCCACGTCGTCCGACGTGCTGGACAGGAACTCGGTCGGCGCGCTGACGTTGGCCGGCCCGCCAGGTGCGATTGCCACCAGGGAGACGATGCGGTCGCCGAAGAGTTCGAGCAGCTTCCAGCCGAAGGGGCCCGACATCGAATGCGTCATGACGATCGCCGGGCGGTCCAGCGTGGCCAGCACCTTGCCAAGGCCCTTCACGACCGTCTCGCCCGACAGGTCGTCGTAGGGGATGTAGCCGCTGCGACCGGTGCCTGCCCAGTCAGGGACCACCACCTGGTAGCCCTGGGCTGCGAAGAAGGGCGCCCAGCCCGGGCGGCCATCGGCGGTCGCCATGTAGCAGGAGCCGGTGTGCGCCCCGCCGTGGATCAGCACCATGGGCGGCTTGCGGGTCTTCGCGACCGGCTCCAGAACCTCGTAGTAGGTCGAAGGACCGGCCACAAAGCCGCTGCGCACCCGCACGGCGGCGTGGGGGGGCGTGCTGGCGCCGGAGGCGCCGGTGCTGGTGGCCGCGGCTAGGACGGCACCCATGCCAGCACTGGTGCGGAAGAACCTCCGGCGGGAGGCGGGGGGCGTGTTGTGCATCTTGTCTCCTGGTTCTCTGTGGCATTGGCATCGACTCTGGCAGTGCAGGACGGTCGCCGGAGCGTCTGGCGAGGACGGCCCAGCGCGGCCAGGCCATGCCGACCATTATTGTTAATCGACTAACAATATGAAAGCTGGGGCGAACCCTGTTGTGCGCTGTCCAGCCGCCGCGACAGCACCTGCACCTCCTCACTGAACGTGGGCGGAGCGACGCCCTGGCCCCAGACCTCGAGGAGCTGTGTTGCGTCGTCATGCCGCAGATGTCGATGGGCTCGAGGAGCGACCTGGCCGGCTACTCGCAGGAGAGATTTCCCGAGGCGATATGCGAGTTGCGCTTGGGGGCAGGCCGTACGGTGGATGGGCGCGGCGGAACCAGCGTTCCGCATGGCGCGGGCCCCTTTAGCATTCCGGCGGGCCGGGCGCTGGACAGGGTGGTCGCTCGACAGGCGAAGGAAGACCTGTGTTCATACGGATCGTGGCTGGAGAGCGCGTCGCATCTTGCCCGGTACACGAAAGCGCGCAATCCACGATGCCGACGACGAGCCTCTTGGCAACCTATCGAGCAACCATGGTCTCTAGCCGAGCTTCACGTTGACGTTCTTGAGCTGCGTGAACTCCAGCAGTTCCTCCTTGGACTCCTCCCTGCCGACGCCGGACTGCTTGTAGCCGCCGAACGGCGCGCCAGGGATGTGCACCGAACACTCGTTGACCCACACGTAGCCCGACTGGATCCGCTTGGCGGCGCGCAGGCCGGTGTTCAGGCTCGTGGTCCACACCGAGGCCGTCAGTCCGAGCTCCGTGCCATTGACCTCGACCAGCATCCGGTCCTCGTCGTCCCAGGAAAACACCGAGAGCACGGGGCCGAAGATCTCCTCGCGCGCGATCCGCATGTCGGGCCGCACGCCCGTGAAGATGGTCGGCTCGATGAACAGGCCGTCCTTCAGCTGCGCATCGCGCGCCGCGTGGCCGCCGGTCAGGAGCACGGCGCCCTCGTCGATGCCGGCCTGGATGTAGTGCAGCGCGCGGTCGTACTGGGCGCGGCTCGCCAGTGCGCCCATCGTCGTGTCCAGGTGGGTCGCGATGCCGGGCCGGTGTTTGCGCGCCAGTTCCTCGGCCATGCGCTGCATGAATTCATCGTGCAGGGAGCGGTGCACGTACAGGCGGCTCGTGGAGCCGCACGACTGCCCGCACCACGTGAAGTTCATGCCGCGCACGGCCCCCTCCACCGCGCTGCGCAGGTCCGCGTCGGGATAGATGACCATCGCGTTCTTGCCGCCCAGCTCCAGCAAGGTGCGCTTCATCGTGTCCGCGGCGGACCGCAGCACGGCCTTGCCGGCGCCGACGCTTCCGATAAGCGCGACGGCGGCCACATCCGGGTGCGCGGACAGCGCGGCACCCGTCTCGCGTCCGCCAGCGATGCAGTTCAGCACCCCCGGGGGGAACAGGCCGTCCAGGATCTCCATCAGCCGGATGGTCGACAGCGGCGCCTGTTCCGGCGGCTTGAGGATGACCGTGTTGCCCGCCGCGAGCGGCGCGGCGATCTTGCCTGCCGCGAACATGAACGGGTGGTTGAACGGGAAGATCCGTGCGACGGGGCCGAGCGGCTCCCTGAGCGTGTAGTTCAGCGCGCCGTTCGCGGTCGGGATGGTCTCGCCCTTGATCTCGAGCACCAGCCCCGCGAAATAGTCCAGCTGGGTGGCCGCGATCTCCGCGTCCATCTGCATGGCGCGCACGGGATTGCCGCAGTTGGCGGCGTCCAGCAGCGCCAGTTCCCGCGAATGCAGCCGCACGCGGCGCGCGGCCTCCCGCAGCAGCGCCGCGCGCTGCAGGGGCGGGGTCTCGGCCCAGGCCGGGAAGGCGGCCTTCGCCGAGGCGACCGCGGCGTCGACCTCCGCCGAACCCGCCGAGGTCACGTCGGCCAGACGCTCGCCCGTGGACGGGTTGAAGGTCGCGATCGCCTGGTCCGCTCCTTCATGCCAGCGGCCGTCCCAGAACAGCCCGCTCGACCGGGGCAGGACTCGCTGGACGTAGGGGCTCAGGTCGCCGCTGTCCGGCAGGACGATGGGGGCCGCTGTCATGGCTGGCCTCCTTCCTGGTCCTCATGGGAGCGGGTCATGCCGGAGGCCATCGCGGCGCTGTAGCCCGGCGTGACGTGCACGTCGACGACGACGGTCGCTCCATCGCGCACCGCAGCGACGGCGCGGGCCAGGACCTCGTCGAGCTCCGACGGGCTGTCCGTCGGTCCGAGGCCCTGCAGCCCGAGCCCGCGCGCGAGCGCGGCCAGATCGGGGTCCGGATCTCCGATGCGCTGCCCGATCCACCGGTTCTGCACCGGGCGGTCGCGATCGCGGGCCACCCGCTCCTGGTGCAGCTCGTCGTTGAAGAACGACCGGTTGTTGCAGACGATGGTAAGCAGGGGAACGCCAGCATTGGCGGCGGTCCACAGTGCTGTCATGCCCATCAGGTAGTCGCCGTCGCCGGTCATCAGCACGGGCAGTCGGTCGGTTCCACGCAGCGCCAGCGCGGCGCCGACGGCCATGCCCGGCCCGGAGCCGATGCCGGCGCCGCCGTCCATGCCCAGGTAGTCCAGCGGATCGCGGAAGTGGCCCATCTCGCCGCTCCAGCCCAGTGGCACACGGATCAGGGTGATGGGCTGCGTGCCCGCGGCCCGGCGCAGGGCGTCGGCGACCATCGCGATGCTGATCGTCCCGTCTTGCGGAACCGGGGGCATGGCCATCGGGCTCTTCGGGGCCTGGAGGGCCGAAGGGCGCTCGGTGCAGGCAGCGCAGAGAAGGGGCACGGCGACGTCCGGCTCCACCGGCATGAACACGTCCACCGGCGGCAGGCCCTGGTGGTCCATGCTCCAGCCCCGGTGGCTGTAGTGGTCGAGCGAGACCTGGATCACCTTGGCGCCGACGCTCTCGTTGCGCCACGCCTGCTGCAGCGTGCCGTTCAGGTCGTACCAGTCCAGGCTCAGCACGACGTCGGCGGCGCGCAGCGTGGCGGCCGCGTCCGGGGTCAGGAAGACGCCCGGCACGGCCGCGTGCAGCGGATGGTCGGTGGGGAACGATGCGCCGGCGCGCAGGTCCGTAAGGACCTGCGCATTCAGCTTCTCGGCCAGCTCGATGCGCTGGCGCCAGCCCTCGCTAGACCTGGAGACCCGCCCCATCAGAATGACCGGGCGGGCCGCGGAGGACAGCAGCGCTGCGGCTCTGGCCAGCTCATCGCTGCCCGGCACGGCGGGGGAGGGAACCTGGTAGCGGCTGACGTCCGGCAGCGCCGGGATCGCATCGATGCGCGTCTCCTGCAGCGAGACATCGAAGCACACGTAGGTGGGGCCGGCGGGTGCGGTCAGCGCGATCTGCTTGGCCCGCAGCAGCGCCTCGTACGACGCGGCGACGGAAGCCGGCTGCGCGTCCCACTTGCTGAAGTCGCGCACCAGCGCGCCCTGGTCCTGCGCGGTGTGCATCCAGTCGATCCAGGGGCGCCGCTTGGCCGCATCGACCGGGCCCGTCGCGCCCAGGACCAACACGGGCACGCGGTCCACCCAGGCGTTGAAGATCGCCATGGACGCGTGCATCAGGCCCACGTTGCTGTGAACGATCGCCGCCAGCGGCTTTCCGGCGACCTTCGCGTAGCCATGGGCGATCGCGACGGCATGCTCCTCATGGAGCACGACCAGCATCTGCGGGTCGATGTTGCCGAGGTGGTTCACCAGGCTGTCGTGCAGACCGCGGAAGCTCGACCCGGGGTTCAGGAGGACATAGGGGATGTCGAGCGCGCGGATCATCTCCGCGATGGCGTCGCTGGCCCACAGGCTGCCGGCGCCGGCGCCCGCTGCGGGAATGTCGCGGCGCAAAGGAATGGCTTGCTTCGAATTCAATGGGTGCTCCGCTCAATCGGCCTTGATGCCCGCGCTCTTGATGACGCTCGCCCACCGCGCGGTGTCCTTCTCGACGAGCTTGGTCATCTCCTGCGGCGTGCTCGGCCGCGTCTCGATACCCTGCTCGGCGAGCTTCTCCTTCACCTCGGGCTCGTTCAGGATCTTGGTGACATCGGCGTTGATCCGCTTGATGACCGCCGCAGGGGTCCCCGCGGGGGCCGCCAGGCCGAGCCAGATCTCGCTGTCGTACTGGGGCAGGCCGGCCTCGGCCATGGTCGGGACATCGGCCAGCAGGCTGGCGCGCCGGGTGCCACCCACGGCGAGCGCGCGCAGCTTCCCGGTGCGGATGTGCGGCAGCAGCGAGTTGATGGCACCGAACTGCAGATCGACCTGCCCGGCCAGCATGTCGGTGATGGCCGGCGCCGCGCCCTTGTAGGGGACGTGGGTGATGTCGGTGCCCGTCATCGCCTTGAAGAGCTCCGCGGACAGATGCTGCGGGCTGCCGGAGCCCGACGAGGCATAAGTGAGCTTGCCCGGAGTGGCCTTCGCGAGCGCCACGAGTTCCTTCACGGTCGTGGCCTTCACGTTCGAGTTCGCTACCAGCACGACCGGCACCGCGCCGAGTTGCGTGACCTGGGCGAAATCGCGCGCGACGGCGTACGGCGTCTTCGGCAACAGCACCGGATTGATGGACATGGTGTTGTTGTTGGTGATCAGCAGCTTGTAGCCGTCCGCAGGGGCCTTGGCCACGTGGTCGGTCCCGATGCTTCCGGCCGCGCCTGCCTTGTTGTCCACGATGACCGGCTGGTTCCAGATCTGGCTGAGCCGCTGGCCGATCACGCGGGCGATGACGTCGTTGCTCCCGCCGGGAGTGAAGGGCACGATGAGGGTGACCGGCTTGGTGGGATAGTTCTCTTGTGCGATGGCCGAGTGGCCGAAGCCTGCGGCGATCATGGCGGCGGCCGCGAGCAGCGAGCGCCGAGTGGGGCTTGATGGATTCTTCATGGTGTCTCCGGTTGCAGGCAACTACACGTGCCCTAAGAAGATCCCGATCCTAGGAACAAGGTTGATGTGCATCAAGCTTGAATGCGCGGTCAACCTATGAAGAAGCAACGCGGCGTGGCAGCCCGCGTGGCGAGCTAGGGTTCATCCCGAGGTTGATCGATGGTTCAACCGGCGCCGCCCGGTGGCCATCCTGTCCTCCAGGGTGCGCAGGGCTCTCGCGCCCGGAGGTGCGCTGTGCGCCCGCATGGCCAATGCGCTCGGCTTCCATCGTGCCTCGCGGGCATTGGTGAAGACGCCGCACTGTCCTGACAACCGGTCCGCATGTCCGTGTGCCGCTGCACGGTGACCACGGTCTCGCGCACCGGTGCAGCGGGCCGGCGATGGCCCGATAAGCAGCGCGTGGAACTTGGAAGAACGCCGCTGGCGGACGTGCCCGCGTGCCCGTGAACGGCGGGCAGAGGCCGGCGCGCGACTGGCTCGCTGGCCAGGCACCCCATCGGTTGTGAATCGACGTTGCACCGTCTTCGTTCGTCCATTGCTCCTTGCGGCGACAACGGGATTCGAACCCGACGGGATGCTGCGGAGTCCGGCGCGAGGCATTGATCATCCAATCAATCCGGGTTGGTTCCGATGCCGTGCGGGATGGTCTCTGCCAGTGTTTCGCGGCCACCAACGGGTCAGGCGTGAAAGCGTCGCACGCCCGCCACAGCCGGGCGTTCTGAATCCGGAAAATTTGATTAGGCGACTATCAAAAAGATTAGGCGTCTATCTATACTGAACGAGCCGGAGGAACCACGATGAACCCGCGAGTCATCGAACGATGTGGTCTTTGGCGGGCTGCGCGTGGAGCTTTCCCATGAGACGCCAGGCGCAATGTGAAGAAGAGGAATCGGGGCCAAGCCCCAAGTTCAACGAAGGAGACAACTATGAACGGAATGGCCAAGCATGCGGTTGCATGCGCCGCGCTGCTGTGCGTTTGCGGCGC
>NZ_QAIM01000151.1:0-1089 GCF_003061035.1 Acidovorax sp. HMWF018 | reverse complement strand
TAGGTCCGCGAGCTTGTATCACTTACAACTTTGAGCATGCACAGAGCAAAAACAGGAAGTGGCTGCCTTGTAGCCGCTATTTTTTTGATAACGGTACTGGCGGCCGATTCCCCTGTTCGCCCCTTAGTACTACGTCGCAATCCCACTACCCCAGGGAGTACGACACTGCCTTTGTAGTTCTTGCTATACGGCAGGGCGATAACTGCGGTGGCGCGCCTCGCCCAATCAAGGCTGTCTTCTCCACGACCGACGCCCATATAGGAGGTGAACCTAGCGTCTGGCTCCAATGAGCGTGACGAGTCACCCGCAATCAGATCAGGTTTAGCCAACGAATATAGAGAGACACTGCCGGGCCCGCGCAAGAGATAACGAAGCGCCGTTCCTGGCTTTTGGGCGCAGAAATTCGGCACTTCTCCTGCGAGGGCAGCAAAACAAGCTTTAATACTCTGATCGCCTGACATAGGCCGCAGATAGGGGGCTGTGTCGAGGTCTCCCTCCTGTAGCGAAAGGTCGAAAACCGCTTGCGTCAAGGCGGGTAACTCCCCGGCGCTAATAGCGTCTGTCTCTACCGAATGCTTATAAAGACTGGTCAGTGCAAGCGCCTGTAGCGAGCGGCTGAGTTCGCGGGTTAGCTCTGGGGACCAATTCAACAAGTCTAAATTTTTGGATTTCAGATTACCAAGATGCGGTGCACAGCGTTCCATTACTTGCAGCACACTGCGAAGCGGCTGCTTGAGCAAAAATTCGGTATACAGGGCAATATCGGATTGGGTCTTAACACGCAGGCCATGTTTGACCAAAGCTCCGACCATATCCTTCACGCTAAATACCGCTTCCCAAACTGGGTGAGTAACTTGACATTTGTCATGCGACATGACGTTCCATAAGGGCTGCAAGTGCATGCGTCGGCGGATCGGGAAGAGCTTAAGCAGGTACTGTTCTTCCAAGTGATCGATCATCCGAAGGTACTGGGCTGACCTATCTCCTTGTGCTGTGGGCTGCTGCCGGTTTCGATGACACCTTGTTAAGGTGGAAGATGAAACCGGAGGTGGTTCATGGAGAGAAGAAGGACATTCAGCCGCGAGTTCA
>NZ_QAIM01000150.1:0-1975 GCF_003061035.1 Acidovorax sp. HMWF018 | reverse complement strand
GTCTAACTGCTCCCTCCCCTGCTTTGCCCCAAAAAGGTGCCTCCCCACGCCCCTCAAAGCGCAAACACTGAGAGCCTGCTCACCGCCTTTTGGAAATCCGCAGCCTCAATCAAAAAAGCTGCCCGGTTTCCATGGTCGCCTCTGCCCGAGGCCCGCGCCGACGCCCCTCTGCGGCCGCTGTGGCACGCGGCTCTGGCGCTGGTTCTTCCCCCCGCCGCGCCAGCGTGCTGGCCCGCACGCCGAGCAGCCGCAGGCGCTTGTCCAGCGGCACGCGCTTGAGGCATTGCCCGGCCAGCTGCCGGATGGTCGCCCCGTCGGCGGTGTAGCTGTTGGCGGTGTGGTCACGCGTCGCGATCTTGAAGTCGTCGTAGCGCAGCTTGATACCGATGGTGCGCGCCACATAGCCCTTGCGCTGCAGATCTTCGGCCAGCCGCATGCACAGGTCGGTAAAAATGGCGCCCAGCTCGGCCCGGTCACGCACCGCATGCAGGTCGCGGTCGAAGGTGGTCTCGCGGCTCATGCTCACCGGCTCGCTCTCGGTCACCACCGGGCTGTCGTCGCGGCCCCAGGCCACCCGGTGCATCCAGGCGCCGGTGGATTTGCCAAAGTGGCCCATCAGCCACTGCTCATCCTGCGCGGCAAGCTGCCCGATGGTTTCAATGCCCAGCCGTGCCAGCTTCTCGCCCGCCTTGGGACCGATGCCGTTGATCTTGCGCACGTTCAAGGGCCAGATTTTGCTCTGCAGGTCTTCCTCGTAAACGATGGAGATGCCGTTGGGCTTGTTGAACTCGCTGGCCATCTTGGCCAGCAGCCGGTTGGGCGCCACGCCGATCGAGCAGGTCAGCCCGGTCCTATCAAAGATGCTTTTCTGGATGAGCCTCGCCAGCACCCGCCCGCCTTCGCGCTGGCCGCCGGGCACGTCGGTGAAGTCGATGTAGACCTCGTCCACCCCCCGGTCCTGCATCACCGGTGCGATCTCGGTGATGGTGCTCTTGAACAGGCGCGAAAAGCGTCGCACCTCGTCAAAATCCACCGGCAGCACGATGGCCTGCGGGCACAGTTTGGCGGCCTTCATCATGCCCATTGCCGAGCCCACGCCGAACTGCCGCGCCGGGTAGGTGGCCGTGGTGATCACGCCCCGGCCCACGTAGTCCTTGAGCAGCGGAAAGTCTTCCACCGGTATGAAGCGCCGCTCGCGCTCCTCGGTGCCGTCTGGCCCGCGCAGCAGCAGCTCGTCCACCTTGCGCCGCCCGCCACCGATCACCACAGGCAAGCCTTTAAGTTGCGGGTAGCGCAGCAACTCGACGGACGCAAAGAACGCGTCCATGTCCAGGTGCGCGATGCGGCGCAGCTTGCCGATGGGGGCAGCCTGCGCAGGAGGTGGGGTTTCAGAAGAATCGGGCTCGGTGGCGGTCACACCCGATATTGTGCGGGGCGGCGCCCTCCTACCGAAGGCGGATGATTAGCGATTGCGCCGCGCGCTGCGCTCCCCGGCCCCGATGGCCCCCAGCATCAGCACTACACCCGCCATCTGCCAACCGCCCAAGGTGTGCTGAAAGTACAACCAGTCCACCACGATGGCGACCGTGGGGTAAGCAAATTGCAGTACCGCCACCCGGGCCGTCGCCAGGCGGGCCATGCCCGCGTACATCAAGGTATACGCCAAGCCGGTGTGGATCAGCCCCAGCCCGGCCAGCCATGCCCATGGGGCACCCCAGGCGGGCCAGCCTTGGCCCACGGGGGCCACCCACAGCACGGCTGCACCCAGCGCGCATTGCCACCACGCCAGCGCGCCCACCGGCAGCGCCCCCAGGCGCTTGGCAACCACGGTGACGTTGGCTGTGCACAGCGCACCGACCAGACAAAGCCCTACGCCCACCCAGTAGCCAGACGCATGCCCGGCACCTGAGGAAGACAGCCCCCCGGCCACGCCCGTGGCCAGCACCAACCCCACCATCGCGACCAGCACTGACAC
>NZ_QAIM01000149.1:0-7467 GCF_003061035.1 Acidovorax sp. HMWF018 | reverse complement strand
GAAAGTCAATGAAATCAACGATCTACCAACACCACCTCCGCGCCAGTGCTAGCTTTTCGTACCGTCACTTATTGCACTGAAAACGAGGAGACCCCCTATGTCAACGGCCATATCCGACCAGCCAACAAGAAAGAGGATCGGGTGGACCGTCGCCTGGTGGTAAACCAGCGGCCCAACAAGCGCTGCGTGTTCGTGATGCGCCAGAAGGTCAATGTGATTGGTGACGCCATCCGGGGTGCCAACAAAACCATTTCGTTCGTGATCAAGGCTGAGAACCAAGCCGATGTGAACAAGTTGGCCGAAGCCTATGTGGAAAAGGGCTCTGTGATCTGCGCTGACGAAAGTGTGGCCTACGATGGCCTGCACGCCAAGTTCGACACACGCCGGGTCAATCACTCCATCGAGTACCGCAGTGATGCCGGTGTGACGAACAACATGGCTGAATCGTACTTCTCGCGTTTTCGCCGTATGCAGTACGGCCAATGCCATAAATTCGGCAATCTCTATCTGGCGAACTATGCCAACGAAGCGGCCTACCGCGAGGACACCCGGCGCATGAGCAACGGGGATATTTTTGATGACATCTCGAAGAAGTGCGCCACCACACCGACCTCACGGGACTGGTGTGGCTACTGGCAGGGCAACAAACGCAATGCCGAGCGGCTGACCGCTTAAACGATTTCCCATTTCATGACGCCTGCACCGTTGTCGATTTCTCGGACGATGTGACGGGCCTCCAGCCGGTGGATGACGGCAAACACATTTTTTTGAATACGGGCGGTGATGGCCTCCGTGGCCTCAATGCCTTTGCGCTCCAGTAGCTGCGCGGTGATTTCAAGGTTGTTCAGTGGCTTCCCGGCCTCGCGCATCACATCCAGCGTCAGGCGCTGCGCTTCCCCTTTGACAAAATACTGATTGCGCGTGTTCGTGCGCTTGGATTTGATCGTGCGCAAGTCATACTCGGGCGCAAATAGCTTGATACTGCCGTCCAGGTGCGACAATGATTCTTGCAACCGGGTTATTTCTGCTTGATACGAGATGATTTGACCGGCAACTTCGGAACGCTTGGATACCAGGCCGGATACGACCAGTGACTCTGCCATTTTGACCCCTTGGAAAACGGTGTTTACAAGGGGAAATTGTCAGGGTTTAGCTGGGAAAAAGCTTTGTGCGGTTGCTACATAATTCCGGACCTTCCAACGGATCATCGTGCTCCAGCTCGGGGCAGAACACCTCAAACCATACACCGTCGAAGCTGTCGATGACGATGCCGTAACGCGACGCAATCCTCTTGGCCTTCGCAAGCACGCCACGCGCATCCACCTTGGCATCTCGCGGCGCCACCATGAAGTGGACCCCATCATCAAGACAGACTTGACGGTAGTTTAAGTTGCACCCAATTTCACACAGCTGGACGGCGCTGCCCCGGTTTTTGCTTTCGGCATTGTGGACTGATTTTCTATCCTGACTTCTTCGAACTCAGTCCCTGTGGAGCGAAGCGCAATGGGGAGTCCCTGCGTTGCTCCGTACTTGTCCACGATCATCGCACCGCCCCCGACCGAGCTTGCATGCACCGCATCCGGCGTGCTATGTCCCAGTGCCTGGTGCGGCCTCTCGCCGTTGTAGAACGCAAAGTATTTTGTCAGCCCAATCAGCAGTTCCCCCATCGTGGCGTAGCCATTGAGGTACACGTCCTCATGCTTGACGCTGCGCCACAGGCGCTCGACGGGTCTGGTGTCTGGTGCACCTTAGCTCGGAGCGGGTGCGGCGGCGGGGACGGCGATGGGTGCAGCCGGCTTGGCAGTGGCCGGCGGTGCTGCGGTGGCAGGTGCGGGTTCTGCGGTGGCCGCTGGGGCCCGGATGGCGCCGGGAGCTGCGAGAGCGGCTATTGGCGCCGGCGCGAGCGCCGCGCGGGCTGCGACGGGCATGGCCAGCGGGGCGAAATCGGCCTACCAGGCCGGCGCCGCCGCATCGGGCGCTGGCGGCATGCGCGCGGCCGGTGCGGGCCTCGCCAACGTCGCGCGCAGCGGCACCAGTGCCGTGAGCCAGCGCGTCGCATCCGGCGCCAGGGCGGTCGAAGACGGGGTAGCGAGCTTCATTGCCGATGCGGCTGCGCCTGCCGCAGCCAAGCCCGCAGCCGGTGGGTCTGCAGCCATTGCGCCAGCGGCTGAGCCCGCGTGGGCCAAGCAGATGCGCCGCAAACAGCAGATGACGCATGCGGCCACGACGGCCGCGCACACGTTGCGTTCGGGCGATGCCGGTGGGAGTGGTGCCAGTCCGAGCCTGCGCGATGACTCGAATTCTTAGGAGATCCAGATGAGATTCAAACGACCCGAGGTGCGGTACTCGGCAACGCCCGAGCCCTGTCGCCGATTGCACAAGCGGGTCCTGTGATCGACTGTATTGTCCAAACCAATCGGCTGGTGATTTCGCGCCGCGAGTCTTCGGTGCCAATGTCGTACGTCGATGCCGACAAGAAGCCGCGAGGCTACTCGCTGGATCTTCGTCTCAGGATCGCCGAAGTTGAAGAGACGGTTGAATCTGCCGCGCTTGGAGGTGGTCTATTTTCTGACGGATCCAGCAAGGCGGATCCCCGAGATCGTTGAGGGCAAGGCAGACATGGAGTGTGGTTCTACGACGAACACCGCTGAGCGCCGGCAGCAGGTGTCTTTCACGGGTCCCCACTACCTCAGCGGAGCACGCTACTTGGTTCGGTCCGACAGCGCCATAAGCCACCTACCCGACTTTCAGCGAAAGAGACTGGCCGGCACTCGGGGTACCGTCGAATTGAAAGCGATTGAACGAGCAAGCAAAGAGCGATTGCTATACATCGACATCGTAGAGGTTCCCGATCACGCCAAAGCGGTGGAAATGGTGGAAGCAGGTGAAGTGGATGGCTTCGCGATGGCCGATGTATTGCTGTATGGATTGCGTTCCAACCGTCCCAATCCGGACAAGCTGAAAGTTGTTGGCAAGTTGCTGACCATCGACCCTATCGCGATCATGTTCAACAAGGATGATCTTGAGTTAAAGGGCATCATTGATGCAGAGATGAAACGTTTGATCCACGGCCGCGAGGCGCATGCCATCTATGAGAAGTGGTTCATGCAACCGATCCCGCCGCGAAACGTCCCGCTGAACATGCCCATGAACTACCTCCTCAAGGATTTTTGGAAGTATCCGAGCGACCAGGGCCCGTTCTGACTGTGAACCCATGAAGACTACGCTCGCGAAATTGATGCTTCAGAACGGGTGTGCACCTCCGGTGACCAACGGGGGGGCGCAGTTCTTCTCCACGACTGATTTCTCACCTTGCATGCGCCGCGTAGCATAGCTCCGCTCTACAGAAGTACACGGATAACCCGGAGGGCAGGGGATATCTGCTGAGCATCATTTCGAAACCAATAGCTGGTTCTCTGGTGCTACAGAAGAGAGCGGTGGTCAGCAAATCAGTTAAACCTACGGTCAGACCAATCGCCTCTTAGTCAGAGACGGCACGCAACGAGATACTGCACGGGTCTAGGGAAG
This sequence comes from Acidovorax sp. HMWF018, assembly GCF_003061035.1. NCBI lineage: Bacteria > Pseudomonadati > Pseudomonadota > Betaproteobacteria > Burkholderiales > Comamonadaceae > Acidovorax > Acidovorax sp. HMWF018. The sequence goes on along the minus strand of NZ_QAIM01000149.1, from coordinate 3,939 downwards.
GTCTGCACAAAGCGGTGTTCGGCAGGATAGTGCGTTGATTTGGACAAAGACACGCCCCAAATGCCTTGAGCCGCCAGGCTTGGCCGTCTGGTGAGTCGCTTGCGGCCCTGATTTGCGGGAAATCCCGCCGCATTGGGCCATTTCGGGCGCGCTCATCTCTGTGCTGCCAACAGTTTGCCCCGCACCATCCACAAATTGGACAGCGCAAACAGCGTGAACAACTGGGCCGTGTTCTTCTTGAGCCCACGATAGCGCACCCTGACGTGGCCGAACTGCCTCTTGATCACCCTGAAGGGGTGCTCCACCTTGGCCCTGATGCTGGCCTTGACCCGTTCCAGTTCGTCGATCAGAACATCCAGCGGCTCGTCTTCTTTGAGTGCTGCGCGCTTTCCTGGGCGCATAGCGATGTGCCAGCGCACATCAGCCTTGGCATCGGGCCTCTTGGCTGCCCCTTGGTAGCCCGCATCACCGAAGGCGTCGATCTCCTGGCCATGCAACAAGCTGGCCGCCTCCACCACATCGTTGACGTTGCCTGCCGTGCCGCGTACGGTGTGCACCAGTCCTGAGTCGGCATCGACTCCGATGTGGGCCTTCATGCCGAAGTACCACTGGTTGCCCTTCTTGCTCTGGTGCATCTCAGGGTCCCGCGCATGGCCTGCGTTCTTGGTGGAACTGGGCGCAGCAATGAGCGTGGCATCCACTACGGTGCCCGCTCGCAGCAGCAGGCCCTTGGCCTCCAGCAGTTCGTTGATGGTCGCCAGGATCTGGGGCGCCAGCTTGTGCTCTTCGAGCACGTGGCGGAACCTCAGGATCGTGCTCTCGTCGGGCAGGCGCTCATCCCAACCTCCCAGGCCGGCAAAGTCCCGAAACAGGGGCACATCGTGCAGCGCTTCTTCCATGGCAGGATCGCTCAGGGTGAACCACTGTTGCATGAAATGAATGCGCAGCATGGCCTCGATGCAAAACGGCGGCCGTCCCCGCCTGCCTTCTGGCATGTAGGGGGCGATCAGCGAGACCAGATCGCCCCAAGGCACAACCCGTTGCATCTCGTCCAGGAACTCGCGTTTGCGCGTGCGTTTGCTCGACGATCCCAGTCCCAGGCTTTGCTGCTTCATGCCGGTATCGTCTCAGCACGAGGGGAGCCGTGGCAAGCACAGCTTGCCGGGATTTATGCAGACCTTCCCTAGGCTTCAGAGTTTCGATGAAGGGTGTTGTGGGCTATTTTCGGCGCAACTCCATTCACGCAAGCGGCGATACAGCAACCCACGGGAAACTCCTAGCAGCCGCGCAGCGCGGGACACATTGCCTTGGCATTGGGCAAGAGTTTGTTCAATCAGGACGCGACTAGCTTCGTCCAGCGAAGGTGCAGGTGCAGGTGCGGTGGCGGGGTCATGCCCAGGCGCTGATTCGGACGTCAGATTCAGCGGTGGGGTAGATGGGTGGTCCACGCGATCATCCAGATGCGCAGCTATCCAAAGAGTCAGGCCCGAAGGCAGCATCTGCGGCAGAGGTCGCCCGTCGTGGGCCAGGGCTAGCAATTGGCGTAAGTCAAGGCCGAATACGCCTTCGGCCGCAATGCCTGCATCCGAACCGCCCTGACCCTCAAGCAACCGAGCACCGACGCCATTGAGCCAGCACAGCAATCCGTTTTCGTCGACTGCTGCCAACCCCTCCAAAGGCGTATGGAGCATGGCCTTGCTGGACTGGAAGCGCAACAACAGCTTGGAACGTGCCGAGCTGACCAACAGCCGGTTTTCAATGCAGGTGGCGTACATGTGAGCCATGGCGCCCGCATCGAAACGGAAGGCTCCACGCTCGCTGGTCAGGTCCAACATCGCCACGATGCGGCCGCTGGCATCGCGCACTGGAGCGGCCGCACAATGGAGGGCTTCCAGGCAGCGGAAGAAGTGTTCACCACCGCGAACGATGCAGACCTCGCCGGTGTTGACCGTCACGCCGGGCGCACCAGTACCCACCACGGCTTCGCCAACACTCACACCCACTCGTGCCACTGAACGCAGCAGCGGACCATCATCCGCGGTGAGCCGGGAGGCCAGTATCACCACGCCCTCCCTGCTGGTCAGCATGGCCCGCGCTCGACTGCCTGCAATGGCTGTTTCCAGCTCTGCGATCGGTTCGGACGCGGCTTCAATCAGCGCACGGTTCTTGGTCAGCACAGTGGAGATGCGCAGCTTGCTGATGGGATCGAAGCTGATCTTCTCGCCGGGATTGCGGCCGGCGCTCAGGCAACGATTCCACGACTGGATTACCGGCTCGGGCACCAGACCTGAGGGTCGCTCTCCGTGCTCGAAGTAGCGCTCGCGCGCCAACGCTACTCGGTCCTGTTGTGTGGTGAAGAACGGGTTGGACATGGCGCTGGCAAGCACGGGAGGTGCGTATGGATGGTCCTCAAGGCGGCAATTTTTGTTCCGTTGCAGAACAAATCATCACTAGGGAAACCCCTCATGTTTTCGCCAGCGTCCGCTCTCTGTAGCCTCGGTGGCAGCCTCGGCCGCCCTGAGGCGGCCCATCCACCTTGAAAGCCCTTTGATGCCCCACCTCCGTTCCACGAGTACATGCGCCGCTGTGGCGTGCACGCTGCAAATTTTGCCCATGGTGGATGCTCACGCGGGTGGAACCGGCCAGGCCGAAACCCTGCTGGCACCGGTGGTCATCACGGCCAGTCGGATCGGCCAAGACCTTTGGCAAAGCCCGGCCACCATCGACAGCATCGACGGTGCACAATTGCGCGAAGGCCAGATGCAGATCCACCTGTCCGAGGGGCTGGCGCGGGTTCCTGGTTTGGTAGTGCAGAACCGACAGAACCAGGCGCAGGATCTGCAGATATCCGTGCGCGGCTTCGGCGCACGTTCGACGTTCGGCGTGCGGGGCCTGAGGCTCTACGTGGACGGCATTCCGGCCAGTGCGCCCGATGGGCAGGGCCAGGCGGCCAACTTCCCCATTGGCAGTGCAGCGCGCATCGACGTGGTACGCGGCCCGGCCGCGGTGCTGTACGGGAACGGTGCCGGGGGCGCGCTGCTCCTCTACACCGAAGAGGGTTCGCAACCCGGGATCTGGCGCAGTGGCATGGCTCTGGGGGCGGACGGACTTTGGCGACTTTCAACCCAGTTGCAAGGTCGCCTGAATGAAGCTCCGGAGAGCTGGAGCTACGCACTGAACCTTGAACGCTCTGCCACCGACGGCCAGCGCCCGCAGTCCGCCGCCGACCGCAGCACCGTGCACATGAAGCTCGCACGCCATATGGGCGATCAACGCCTGTTGCTGCAGTATCAACAGCAGCAAGTCTCCGCGCTCGATCCATTGGGCCTGACGCGCACCGAATTCGACAACGACCCGACGCAGACCAACGCCAATGCGTTGCGCTTCGGCACCCGCAAGTCTGTGCTTCAACGACAAGTCGGTCTGGCGTGGAAGTACCCGCTCGACGCGCAGCAGCACCTGGAGCTGATGGTCTATGGCGGTACGCGCGCTGTGATGCAGTTCCAGGCCATCCCGGCTGCCACGCAGGCGCCGCCATCGCACGCTGGAGGCGTGATCGACCTCTATCGCGACTACGCTGGGCTGAACCTGCGCTGGGGCCGCATACAGGACGATGTCGGCGGTGGGCAGCTGGCCTGGTCCGCAGGACTTGCTTATGACTGGCAGGGAGAGTGGCGGCGCGGCTACCAGAACTTCGTCGGCAGCACGCTGGGAGTGCTCGGTGCCTTGCGGCGCCAAGAGCGCAACCAGGCCGCGAACGCCGACCCCTACCTGCAGGCCGAATGGACACGGCAGGATCTGAGCTTGAGTGCTGGCCTGCGCCATACCCAGGTGCGCTACCAGTCGGCCGACCATTACGTGGTGCCGGGCAACCCGGACGACAGCGGCGCGCTGGGGTGGAGCGGCTGGCTGCCCATGCTCGGCGCGCGGCTGGCACTG
>NZ_QAIM01000148.1:0-1231 GCF_003061035.1 Acidovorax sp. HMWF018 | reverse complement strand
CCTCGTTTTCAGTGCAATAACTGGCGGTACGCAAACCCAGCACTGGCGCGGGGGTGGTGTTGGTAGATCGTTGATTCTGTTGGCTTTCCTGTTCACCTTCAAATCCGGGATTCGTGGCGTCAAACCGTGATCGGTTTCATCCGTTGGTGCCAGTTATCGGTGCTCCCTGCCGCGAGGGCAGGATTTGGTCGGCATAACGGTCAACAGGAAAGCGGAACACGCCTCGCAGGTTGATGCTTTCCAGCCTGGTGGGAGCAATTTTTCCGATCAGTTCCGGCGGAATGGCCTGGCGGCGGTTCGACCAGCGATCCAGAACAGCCTGCATTTGTGACGTGTTCCACGCCATGACGATGTTGGCCAGCAGACTCAACGCGTCGGCCACAGCCTGCATTTCGTCCACACGTTTGGCCTGTGCCGGGCTGATCCGGCCGGTGTAAATGGCGCGCTTGAGGGCGTTGACCGCCTCCCCCCGGTTGAGCACCCGGCGCAATTCATTCCTGAAAGCGTCCTTAACAAAGTAGTCGGCAAGGAACGCGGTTCGCAGCAAACGTCCCAATTGCACGCCAGCGTCATAGATGGGGTCACCCTGGGCAGCAGAGCCAAACCGCGCCAGTGCTGCCACCGCACTGGCGTGACCACTCATGACCGAAGCCGCCAGATGCACCAGGCTGTCCCAATGCTTTTCGATCAGGGCAACGTCAACATTGGCCTCGCACACCGCAGCTATTTCGGCTGGCACCTTGGCGCCGCGAGGCACGAACAGGTGGCGTTGTTTCAATTCCTTCAACCGCGGGCAAAGATCAAAGCCCAACAACCGGGCCAGTGCCATCGCAAAATCGGTGTAGCCGTGGGTGTCCACCGCCAGTTGGCTGGTTTCAAGGCGTTCCTGACGTATGACGCCTTCAATGGCCACGCCAGCTTGGCGCTCATTGAGCACGAAGGGCTGTGCGTGAAAGATTCCCCAGCGGTCGCGTACATGGGAGTAGATGCCAATGGAGGGCGTGTTGCGCCGGGGATCAAGCCGGGCCTGCCATACCCGCTTGGTTGTCTCCATGCTCATCATGTCAGAAGACGCCAGGTCTGAACGGCCCCAAGTGGTGGCGATCGGGTGGCGTTGCATAAACTCCAGCACCGCCTGGCAAGCCTGACTCAGACGGCGTTCGTCCCGTGCCCAGCGCATGGCCTGGCGGATGCTGGTGGCAGACAACTGCGGAATCATGCGCGCGCATTC
>NZ_QAIM01000147.1:0-9119 GCF_003061035.1 Acidovorax sp. HMWF018 | reverse complement strand
CGGCCAAACTTGCTGCGTACCAGCCAGCGCGCCAGCAGGAAGAAGCCCAGCAGCGACAACCCCGTCAGCACAAACAGCGTCATGCGCATGTTCTGCGTGGCAATGGGCGTGCCCAGGATGCGCTTGAAGTCGGTAAAGCCGTTGTTGCCGCCAAAGCCGGTTTCGTTGCGGAAGAACAGCAGCATGGCCGCATACGTCATGGCCTGCGTGATGATGGAGAAGTACACACCCTTGATGCGCGAGCGGAAGGCGAAGTAGCCGAACACAAACGCGATCACGCCCGGCACGGCCACGATGAGGATCAGCGTGGCGATGAAGCTGTCGGACAGCGCCCAGTGCCAGGGCAGCTCCTTCCAGTCCAGGAACACCATGAAGTCCGGCAGGTCGCTCTTGTAGTTGCCGTCGCGGCCGATCTGGCGCATGAGGTACATGCCCATCACGTAGCCGCCCAGCGCAAAGAACAGGCCGTGGCCCAGGCTCAGGATGCCGGTGTAGCCCCAGATCAGGTCCATGGCCAGTGCACAGATGGCGTAGCACATGATCTTGCCGAGCAGCGCCACGGCGTAGTCCGACAGGTGGAACATGCTGCCTGGGGGCACCCACAGGTTGAGCACGGGTGCCACGGCGCACACCACGATGAGTGCCACGATAAAGGCCGACCAGCCACCGCGCGTGAGCAGCGGCGCCGGTGCGGGCAGTTGGATGTTGGGAGAGGTTGGCGTAGTCATGATCAGTCGTCTCTGGTGCTTCAGTCGGCCGTACGCCCTTTGACCGCGAAGATGCCCTGGGGCCGCTTCTGGATGAAGATGATGATGAACACCAGCACCGCAATCTTGGCCAGCACCGCGCCCGCCCAGCCTTCGAGGAACTTGTTCAGGATGCCCAGACCCAGCGCGGCATACACCGTGCCCGCCAGCTGGCCCACGCCGCCCAGCACCACCACCATGAAGGCATCGACGATGTAGCTCTGCCCCAGGTCCGGCCCCACGTTGCCCACCTGGCTCAGCGCGCAACCCGCCAGGCCCGCAATGCCCGAGCCCAGCGCAAAGGCCATGGTGTCGATGCGCGCAGTGTTCACGCCCATGCACGAGGCAATGGGGCGGTTCTGCGTCACACCACGCACGAACAGGCCCAGGCGCGTGCGGCCGATCAGGTAGCCCATGCCCAGCAGCACGGCGATGGCAAAGCCGATGATGACAAGGCGGTTGTAGGGCAGCGTGAGGTTGGAGAGCACCTGCACGCCACCGCTCATCCACGCGGGGTTTTCCACACCCACGTTCTGCGCGCCAAAAATCGTGCGCACCAGTTGCATCAGCACCAGGCTGATGCCCCAGGTGGCCAGCAGCGTCTCCAGCGGGCGGCCGTACAAAAAGCGCAGCACACCGCGCTCCAGCACCGCGCCCACGGCGGCCGAAGCGCCAAAGGCCAGGGGCAGCGCAGCGACCAGGTACCAGTCGAACGCACCCGGAAAATACTTCTGGAAGATGCCCTGCACCACATAGGTCGCGTAGGCGCCGATCATCATCAGCTCGCCGTGGGCCATGTTGATCACGCCCATCAGGCCATAGGTGATGGCCAGGCCCAAGGCGACGAGCAGCAGGATGGAGCCCAGGCTGATGCCCGAGAACGCAGCGCCCAGGCGTTCGCCCCAGGCGAGCTGGCCTTCCATGGCGCGCAGGGCGGCCTGCAGTGCGGCCTTGACCTTGGCGTCTTCTTCGACCGTGACGCGTTCGTTGAGCAGCAGCCGCGTATCAGGTGTGGCGCTGAGCGACAGTGCCTGGGCGGCTGCGATGCGTTGTGCGGGGTCGTCGCTGCCCAGCAGCGTGGCGGCGCGCGCCAGCTCCAGCTGGGTCTTGATCTTGTCGTTGGTTTCCTGCGCCAGTGCCTTGTCGAGCAGGGGAAGACGGCCTGCATCCGGTTCCTTGGTCAGTGCCTTGGCGGCGGCCATGCGCTGGGTTTCGTCCTTGCCAAACAGCGCCAGGCCCGCCAGGGCCGTGTCGATCTCGCCGCGCATGCGGTTGTTGTTGATGATGTCTTCGGCATCGGCTGGCACAGGGACCTCGGCGCCAGTGACAGGGTCGATGCCCTTGTCATCGCGCACGATCAGCGCCTTGCCGTCGGCCACCTTCACCGCGTCGTCGGCCAGCGCCTGCAAGAAGGCAGCGGTGCGTTCGCTGGGCTCCACCACGGCCTGCTGCACGGCGGCCACACGGTCGTCCGTGTCACCTGCGGCCATGGCCAGGGCCTCCTCGGCGGTGAGGGCGTGGGCGCTGCCCGCTAGGCACAACAGGCTGACCAGGCACCAGCGCATGGCCAGAAAACATCGCAACATAAGAAGAATTCCATTCGGCCTGCTGTCGGTGGCAGGCGGGTGTCAAAGAAAAAGGGAGGGCGCACACAGGCGCCCTCCCCTCTTGGGCACACTGCAGGTGCTTACTTCTTTTCAGGTTCGTCTTTTTTCTTGTCGTTGCCTTCGATGTAAGGAGACCATGGCTTGGCCTTCACGGGGCCGGGGGTCTTCCACACCACGTTGAACTGGCCGTCGGCCTTGATCTCGCCGATGAACACGCTCTTGTGCAGGTGGTGGTTCTTCTCGTCCATCTTGGAGACGATGCCCGACGGTGCCTTGAAGGTCTGGCCGGCCATGGCGGCAATCACCTTGTCCACATCGGTGCTCTTGGCCTTTTCGACAGCCTGCTTCCACATGTTGATGCCGATGTAGGTGGCTTCCATCGGGTCGTTGGTGAGCGGCTTGTCCTTGTGGCCGGCAATGCCCTTGGCCTTGGCGTAGTCGCTCCACTTCTTGATGAACTCGGTGTTGGCCGGGCTCTTGATGGACTGGAAGTAGTTCCAGGCAGCCAGGTGGCCCACCAGCGGCTTGGTGTCCACACCGCGCAGTTCTTCCTCGCCCACCGAGAAGGCGACCACGGGCACGTCCTTGGCCTTCAGGCCGGCGTTGCCCAGTTCCTTGTAGAAGGGCACGTTGGAGTCACCGTTGATGGTGGAGACCACGGCCGTCTTGCCGCCCTGGCTGAACTTCTTGATGTCGGCCACGATGGTCTGGTAGTCGGAGTGGCCAAACGGGGTGTACTTCTCGTCGATGTCGCTGTCCTTCACGCCCTTGGACTTGAGGTAGGCGCGCAGGATCTTGTTGGTGGTGCGGGGGTACACATAGTCGGTGCCCAACAGCACCCAGCGCTTGGCGCTGCCGCCGTCCTTGCTCATCAGGTAGTCCACTGCGGGGATGGCCTGCTGGTTGGGCGCGGCGCCGGTGTAGAACACGTTCTTGGACAGCTCTTCACCTTCGTACTGCACGGGGTAGAACAGCAGGCCGTTCATTTCTTCCACGACCGGCAACACCGACTTGCGCGACACCGAGGTCCAGCAGCCGAAGATGACCGAGACCTTGTCCTGGCCCAGCAGCTGCTTGGTCTTTTCGGCGAACAGGGGCCAGTTGGAGGCCGGGTCTACCACCACGGGTTCGAGCTTCTTGCCCAGCACGCCGCCCTTGGCGTTGATCTCGTCGATCGCCATGAGCACGGTGTCTTTCAGCACGGTCTCAGAGATGGCCATGGTGCCCGACAGGCTGTGCAGGATGCCGACCTTGATCGTGTCCTGGGCGTGGGCTGGCAGCGCAGACAGGCCAGCGAGCGTAGCGACGGCCGCGAGGGCCTTGAGGGAATAACGACGTTGCATGTGTGCTTCTCCGGTGGTGGTTTCAATCAGGAAATCAATCAAACCGCTTCGCCCGGTGGGCCCCGGTGTGGAGCCCCTGTGGATCGGGCGATGGAATGGATTCTGGAGAGCGGGGCCGGTTGGCGAAATACGCCGGGTGGCGTACACGCCCCGCTGCGAGCCCGCATCACACGGGGGCCGTTGCGAGGCGACTCACCCCCCCCCCGATGCACGCCACAGGCGCACAAGGGCAAGGATGGCATTCACTATGAAAACAATAGCTGTTACGGCATATATCACTAGCGCTACCAGCCCATTTCATGCAAAAACCTTGGCCTGCAAAGGTTGTGGGGCCTCCGTAGAATCCAAGGGTTTTCCCTAGTCTTGCGCGCCTGGCCCCATCGGCCCTGGTGCTGCCCTTTTGTCCCTCTGCGCTCCATGAACCTCCCCCTGCTGGCCCTGGCCATTGCCGCTTTTGGCATTGGCACCACCGAATTCGTGATCCTGGGGCTGCTGCCCGAAGTGGCAGGTGACCTGTCCGTCTCCATCCCCGCCGCCGGCATGCTGGTGTCGGCCTACGCACTGGGCGTGGCTGTGGGTGGACCGCTGCTGGCGGTGGCCACCGCGCGTTGGCCGCGCAAGACCACGCTGACCTGGCTGATGGTGCTGTTCATCGTGGGCAATGTGGGTTGCGCGCTGGCCCCCAGCTATGCGTGGCTAATGGTGGCGCGCGTGGTCACCTCGTTCTGCCACGCCGCGTTTTTTGGCATTGGCGCCGTGGTGGCCGCCAGCGTGGTGGAGCCCCACAAGCGCGCCCAGGCCATGGCGCTGATGTTCACTGGGCTCACGCTCGCCAACGTGCTGGGCGTGCCGCTGGGCACGCTGCTGGGCCAGCACCTGGGCTGGCGCTCCACCTTCTGGGCGGTGGTGGTGATTGGGGTGCTGGCCGTGGCCGCCGTGGTGCGCTGGGTGCCACACCTGCGCCACCAGATCAGCGGCAGCGCGCTGGGCGAGTTCCGCGTGCTGCGCATTCGCCAAGTGTGGCTGGCGCTGGCGGTGAGCGTGCTCGCATCCACCAGCATGTTCACGCTGTTCACCTACATCACGCCCATCCTGCGCGACGTGACCGGTGTCTCGCCCCAGAACGTGAGCGGCGTGCTGCTGCTGTGCGGCGTGGGCCTGACCATTGGCAACCTGCTGGGCGGCCGCCTGGCAGACTGGAAGCTGCTGCCCTCGCTGATGGGCATCTTCGCCGTGCTGGCGGGGGTGCTGGCAGCGTTTTCGTTCACCAGCGTGTGGCTGTGGCCTGCCGTCATCACCGTGGTGGTGTGGGGCATGGTGTCGTTCGCGGCGGGCACGCCGCTGCAGGCGCGGGTGGTGTCGCAGGCGGGCGATGCGCCCAGCCTGGCGTCCACGCTCAACATCGGCGCATTCAACCTCGGCAATGCCATTGGTGCCTGGCTGGGGGGCGCAGTCATCACGGCCGGATGGTCGCTGCAGACCATTCCGCTGGTGGCGGCCGCCGTCACGCTGAGTGCGCTGGCGCTCACAGCCTACATTGCCTGGCTGGACCGGCAGCCCACACACAAGGCTCCGGCGCTGGCCGACTGCAAGGCGGCCTAAGCCGTTTCTGCGCGCTCGAACGCCACGTAGCCGTCTTCGATGGCAGGCAGGATCTGCAGCACCTCGAAATACGGCACGGTGAGCAGGGGGGAATCGCGCAGCCGCTCCATGAAGTCGTAGTGCTTGAGCGGGTCATCGGTTTCCACCAGCATCAGGTCGCTGCAGGGCGCTGCGAAGGCCTCGGCATCGAAGTGGCGCAGGCGCAGGGCTCCCTGGTAGCGGGGCAGCAGGGCATGCAGGTGCGCCCCACCCAACTCACGCCTTTGCTCACGGGGCAAACGCAGCCACTCGGGCAGTGCGCGCAGGTGGATGAAGAAGGCATAACGGGTGGCCATGGGGGTGATCTCCTGGGGTCGATGAGAAGACAGGTGTTGAGCCAGCGGGCTTGGATCAAGCCGTGCGCAGCAGGCGGGCCAGCAGCCCGGGCGCCCAGCGCTGCAAGTGCCAGGCCGCGCGCGCCTTGCCGATGCGGATGTCGGTGTGCCCCGCCATCAGGCCGCGGACCAGTGCCTGTGCAGCGACATCGGAAGGGATCTTGCCGCGCCCTCGGCCCCGGGTCATGGGCGTATCGACCAGCGGCATCACAGCGTGAACCACCCGCACTGGGCTGCCGTGCATCTGCACCCGCAGCGCCTGGGTGAACAGGTCCAGCCCGGCCTTGGTGGCGCTGTAAACCGCCGCCGTGCGCTTGGGGCAAGAGCCCAGCACCGACCCGACATTGACCACCCATGCGCGCTGCTGGGCCTGCAAATGGGGCAGCAGCACGCGCGTCAGCACCATCGGTGCCAGCAGGTTGATCTCGACCTCCGCGCGCATGTCCTGTGCCCTGTAGTCGGCATCGTCCACCCGCAGGTCGTTCTGGATGCCTGCGTTGTTCACCAGCGCGCCAATATCGGGATAGCGCAGCAGCCACTGCGCCGCCAGGCCGTCGATCTCTTCAATGCGGGACAGGTCGGCCACCCAGGGCTCGATCAGTCCATGGGCGTCTGCCAGCGCCTGCAGCGGCTCGGCCTGCCGTGCCACGGCCAGCACGGGCACGCCGCACCGTGCCAGCTCCAGGGCCAGCGACCGGCCAATGCCCGAGCTCGCGCCAGTGACGATGGTGCGTGGCAAGGGGCCTGCGGGCGCGGCCCGGCGTGCGGTGGTGGGGGTTCGAGCGTGTGACATGGGCCGCACTCTAGGCATGGCGCCGTCCGTCGTCATCAACCCAGGTTAATTGGCGAACGAAGGAGGCTCTCACCCTCAGGCGCGGCGGACGCTTCGCCACACTGCCACGCGGCATACTGCGCGCCATGGCCCCCATCCAGCACCCCGCCTTCTGGTCGCTCCTCACACAGGCGGCGGGCACGCAGGCCCTGCCCGACTGGGCCACGGCAGAGCGCGCCATCACCACGCACGCGGTACAGGCAGGCGGCACGGTCTTTCTGCAGGGGGTGCAGCACCCGTATGTTTACGCGGTTCAAGCAGGCTTGTTCAAGCTGAGCTACCTGCAGGATGACGGCACGGAATGGATCAAGTCGTTTGCCGAAGAAGGACGCTTTTTTGCCAGCGTGTCCGCCCTGCAGCCGGGCGGCCGCACGGCCTTCATGGTGACGGCCATCGAGTCCGCCACCCTGGAGCGCATCGACCACGGCGTGCTGCTCGCGCTGGCCGAACGCCACCTGCCCTGGGCAAAGGCGCTGTACCAGCTGACCCTGGTGTACGCCGCACGCAAGGAGGCGCGTGAGCGCGAATTGCTCACCCTCACCCCCGAGGGCCGCTACCGTGCTTTCCTGGCATCACACCCCAACCTGGCGCTGCGCATCCCGCAAAAAGACCTGGCCCGCCACCTGGGATTGACGCCCGTCGGGCTCAACCGCATTGCCATGCGCGTGCGGCGCAGCGTCACATAGCCGACATTCGCCGGCAGCACAGCGCTGCACAGTGGCGCTAGGATGGCCCCCTGCCCTTGCCACGCGGTAATTGCCATCGAAGGCGCCGGCGTGCACTTTCTCAACCGCTCAGGACAACCCATGGTGAAACGACGCACAGTGCTTCTCGGTGGCGCCGCAACAGCCGGCGCGCTGGTCATCGGCTGGGGCGTGGTGCCCCCGCGCCAGCGGCTGCACACCGCGCAGCCCCTGCCCCAGGGCACGGGCCAGGTGGCGCTGAATGGCTGGCTCAAGGTAGCAGCCGACAACACAGTGACGGTGATGATGGCCAAGTCCGAAATGGGCCAGGGCGCGCACACCGGACTGGCCGCCATACTGGCGGAAGAGCTGGACGCCGACTGGGCCCAGGTGCGGCTGGAGATGGCGCCCATCGACGACATCTACAACAACCTGGCCACGGTGGTGGACGGCCTGCCGTTCCACCCCGACAACGACGGCTCCATCAAGGCCGTGGCGGGCTGGCTGACCGCCAAGACCATGCGCGAAGTGGGCGTGATGATGACGGGCGGCTCCAGCAGCATCAAGGACCTGTGGCGCCCCATGCGCGAGGCCGGTGCCCACGCCCGCGCCATGCTCATCAACGCAGCGGCCGTGCAATGGAAGGTGCAGGCCGCCGAATGCAAGGCCAACGCCGGCGTGGTGGAACATGCGGCAGGCCAGCGCGCCACGTTTGGCGAGCTGGCCGCACTGGCGGCGCAGCAGCCGCCTCCAGGCAAGGTGCCCCTCAAGGCGCCTGCTGAATTCAAGCTGATCGGCAAGCCGCTCACCCGCATCGAGGCGCCCTCCAAGCTCGACGGCAGTGCGGTGTTTGGCATCGATGCCCACCCGCCCGGCCTGCTGTACGCCAGCGTGGTGATGTGCCCCACGCGGGGCGGCAAAGTAGTCCAGTTCGATGGCGCAGCCGCGCAAAAAATGCCCGGGGTGAAGCAGGTGCTGGCCGTAGCGCCGTACCATGGCGGCACTGGCGGCGTGGCCGTGATTGCGGACACGCCCTGGCACGCCAAGAAGGCCGCCGCCGCCGTCACCGTGCAGTGGGACCACGGCCCGGCCGCCACGCTGTCGAGCGCCGCCGTCATGACCCAGCTGACCCAGTCGCTGGACCACGCCCAGGGCTTTGGCTACCACAGCGTGGGCGATGTGGACCAGGCCCTGCAAGGCGCTGCAACCACCCTCACTGCCGACTACCGCGCGCCTTACCTGGCCCACGCCACCATGGAGCCCATCAACTGCACCGTACAGTTCAGGGATGGCGCGGCCAGCGTGTGGACATCCACCCAGGTACCGGGCCTGGCGCGCATGGCGGCCGCCAAGGCCCTGGGCATCGACGACACCAAGGTGACCGTGCACCAGCTGCTGCTGGGCGGTGGCTTTGGCCGGCGGCTGGAGGTGGACTACGTGGCCCAGGCCGCCGCCATTGCCAAGGCTGCTGGGGGCGCACCGGTGCAGACACTGTGGTCCCGCGAGCAGGACATGCAGCACGACTTCTATCGCCCCGCCTGCGTGGCGCGGTTCAAGGCCGGGCTGGACGCACAGGGCCAGCTCGTGGCCTGGCACAACGTATCGGCCGGCCAGGCCATCGTGCCGCAGGTGCTGTCCCGCACCTTTGGCCTGCCAGGCGCCGGGCCGGACAAGACCGCGTCCGAAGGCGCGTTCGACCAGCCCTACGAGTGGCCCCACGCACGCATCGCCCACGAGATCATCGACCTGCCGCTGCCCGTGGGCTTCTGGCGCTCAGTAGGGCATTCGCACCAGGCGTTTTTCAAAGAGAGTTTTGTGGACGAAGCGGCCCACGCTGCCAAGAAGGACCCGGTGGCCTTCCGTGCCACATTGCTGCAAAAACACCCGCGCCACCTGAAGGTGCTGCAAAAGGCGGCCGATCTGGCGGGCTGG
>NZ_QAIM01000146.1:0-1155 GCF_003061035.1 Acidovorax sp. HMWF018 | reverse complement strand
GTCAGCAGGTCCTTGCGGGACTCGGTGATCAGTCGCCGCTCCTGGAGGAGTGACAGGATGGCCATGATCAGCAGCGCCGTGAGCGCGGTGCCGATCATGAGCATGACTTTCATCTTGAAACTGAGTTTGCTCATGGGAGTCTCCTGTGGGGCGGGTGTCGTGTGTTCATGTTGTGGTTGTTAAGGCCCTGTGTACCAAATTGTGCGGCGAACCATGGGGCCTGCACAGTAGGTGAAAACGCGGCGGTAGCTCTACGTACGCGTCGCTTTGAGGTGCGACAAGACCTCGGCACGTGCGGGGCGGTGCCGCAGAAACTAAAATGCGCAGATGCTCCAGCAACGCACCCTCAAGACCCTGACCCGCGCCGTAGGCGTGGGTCTGCACAGCGGCCAACGGGTCGAGTTGACCCTGCGGCCCGCGCAGCCGGACACAGGCATCGTGTTCCGGCGGGTGGATCTGCCGCAGCCGGTGGACATTCCCATCCGTGCCGAGGCGGTGACGGATACGAGGCTGGCGTCCACCATCGCGGTGGGCAATGCCAAGGTGCACACGGTGGAGCACCTGATGTCAGCCTGTGCGGGGCTGGGTATCGACAACCTGTACGTGGACATCACGGCCGAAGAGGTCCCCATCCTCGATGGGTCTTCGGCCTCGTTTGTGTTCCTGTTGCAAAGCGCCGGGGTGGAACTGCAGAACGCACCCAAGCGCTTTATCCGCGTCACCCGGCCCGTGGAGGTGCGCGAGGGTGAGGGCGCCAACGCCAAGTGGGCGCGCCTCACGCCGTACCACGGCTACAAGCTCAGCTTCGAAATCGACTTTGACCACCCGGCGGTGGACTCCACCGGCCAGCGCGTCGAGTTTGACCTGGGGCAAGGCAACTACAGCCGCGACATTGCCCGGGCGCGCACCTTCGGCTTCACCCGCGATGTGGAGATGATGCGCTCCAACGGCCTGGCGCTGGGCGGCGGGCTCGACAACGCCATCGTGATGGACGACTACAAGGTGCTCAACAGCGACGGCCTGCGTTACGACGACGAGTTCGTGAAGCACAAGATCCTGGATGCCATGGGTGACCTGTACCTCATCGGCAAGCCGCTGCTGGCCGCCTACAGTGCGTTCCGCTCGGGCCACGCCATGAACAACCTCTTGCTGCGT
>NZ_QAIM01000145.1:0-1332 GCF_003061035.1 Acidovorax sp. HMWF018 | reverse complement strand
ACCGCCGTCCAGTCCGCACACAGCATCGTGGTCGGTTACCAGGCCAAGGCCGCGAGTGGCGCCATGTCGGTGGAAGACGCGCAGAAGGCTGCCAAGGACGCCCTGCGCATTGCACGCTACGGCGGACCCGAGGGCAAGACCGAATATTTCTACATCTGGACCACCGAGGGCGTGGGCGTGATGCACCCCTTCAAGACCGAGTGGGACGGGCAGGACATGCTCGGCAAGGTCAAGGATGGTTCGGGCGTGGACATCATCGGCCTGCTGGTCAACGGCATGCGCAGCAGCAAGGACGGCAAGGCCTTTGTGCCCACCATGTTCGCGCGCCCCGGCCAGCAGACACCCGTGCCCAAGCTGCAGTACATCGTCAAAGTGGACGGCTGGAACTGGATGGTGGGCTCCGGGCTGTATACGGACGACGTCGATGCCATGCTGCGCCAGGCCCTGTGGTCGAGCCTTGCACTGGTGGTGGCGGTGTTTGTGGCGGTGGGGGTGATCGGCCTGCTGGTGTCGCGCTCGGTGTTGCGCCAGATTGGTGGCGAACCCACCCACGCCATTGCCATCATGTCCGAGGTGGCCGAAGGGAACCTGGATGCCCAGATCCCTGCCGCCCCACCGGGCTCCATGCTCGATGGCTTGGCACACATGGTGGCCTCGCTGCGCAAGCTGGTGACCGAGGTACGGTCGGCCACGGACAGCATTGCTACGGCGTCGGGGGAAATTGCCCAGGGCAACAACGACCTGGCCCACCGCACCGAAGACACGGCCAGCAACCTGCAAACCACCGCCAGCAGCATGGAGGAGCTGACCAGCACCGTGAAGCAGACGTCCGACTCCGCGCAGACCGCCAACCAGATGGCAACTTCAGCGGCTGCCGTGGCGGCGCGCGGAGGGGAAGTGGTGTCCCGCGTGGTATCCACCATGCAGGATATCAACGCCAGCAGCAACAAGATCAGCGACATCATCGGCGTCATCGACGGGATCGCGTTCCAGACCAACATCCTGGCGCTCAACGCCGCCGTCGAGGCAGCGCGCGCAGGTGAACAGGGTCGCGGTTTCGCGGTGGTCGCCAGCGAAGTACGCAGCCTGGCACAACGCAGCGCTGCAGCCGCCAAGGAAATCAAGACATTGATCGACGCTTCCGTGGAGAAGGTGGCATCGGGCACGCAACTGGTGGGCAATGCAGGCGCCACCATGACCGAGATCGTGGACAGCGTTCAACGCGTGACAGACATCATTGGAGAAATCCGCTCGGCCACATCGGAGCAGAGCCAGGGCATTGCCCAGGTCAACACCGCCGTGAACCAACTGGACCAGATGACCCAGCAGAAC
>NZ_QAIM01000144.1:0-5982 GCF_003061035.1 Acidovorax sp. HMWF018 | reverse complement strand
TGTCATCCACGATTCCCGCGACGAACGATTGGTCGATCTTGAGCGTGGTGATCGGGCAGCATTTCAGGTGTTGCAGGCAGGAATAGCCCGTCCCGAAATCGTCGGCAGCGAAGCGCACGCCGATGGCGCGCAACGCATCCAGGAGAGGAAAAATTGCCGGATCGCCGAAGGCGGCCGATTCGGTCAGCTCGATTTCCAGATACTCGGCGGGCAAGCCTGCCGCCGTCAATGCCTGTTGCACCTGGTCATCGAAACCTGGCCCGACCTGGCGTGCGGATACATTGACGGCCAGGCGGAACGGTCGCCATTGCACCGGCAGCCACTCGTGTATCTGCTGGCAGGCTTCGCGCAGCACCCATGCACCGATCTCCGGCATCAGGCCGGACGATTCCGCCACGGGTAGGAACTGGCCCGGCGGTAAAAAGCCGAGACTCGGGTGCCGCCAGCGCAACAGTGCTTCCGCGCCGGTAATCTTGTTGCTGCGCAGATCGACAATCGGCTGGTAATGTAGCTCAAGCTGTCCGAGCGCAACCGCCTGCGCCAACTGCGTCCGCGTCCATTCAATTGGCAGGGAAGCGGTCATGATCGTCCTTTGAAGATTCGAAGCAGCCGCGCCACGGACAGGACAAACAAGCCGGTCAGCGCGAGGGCTGCAACACCCCAATGCTCCCCGATGAAAGCGCCGGCGGTCGTGCCAGCAAGCACAGCGGCGAGAATCGGCAGATGGCAGGGGCAGGTCAGCACGGCCAGCGCGCCCCACAGGTAGCCGGTGACCGGCTTGCGCGTCTCGGCTGGCAAGCGCTCGGGGCTGTTCATGGCAAACTCTCCACTTGCTGTGCCGGCCCGGCTGGCATGGCGGCCAACTGCATTTCGAGGCTGGCCAGGGCCTCGCGTCGGCGTTCTACGAGCTGACGTAGCACGGCAAGCTGCGCAGCCGCACCGTCGCCGTCCGCAGCATCCAGCGCCCGACACAGCCGCGCCAGCGCGTCCAGGCCGATGCCCGCGTCAAAGGCGGCCCGCACGAAGCACAGGCGTTGCAAGGCTGCGGCGTCGAACAGGCCGTAGCCGCCCGTGGTGCACGCGACCGGCCGCAACAATCCACGCACGATGTAGTCGCGCACGACATGCACACTCACGCCGGCATCGTCAGCCAGTCGGGACACCGTGTAGGCGTTCATCGAACACCTCCTTTTCTTCACCCGGCGCAGCACGAAAGCTGCTTCACGTCCTTGCTGAAGGTTTGCGCCGCGAGCTTCAGTCCTTCGACCATCGTCAGGTAGGGGAACAACTGGTCAGCCAGTTCCTGTACCGTCATGCGGTTGCGGATGGCGAGCACCGCCGTCTGGATCAGCTCGCCCGCCTCCGGTGCCACCGCCTGTACGCCGATGAGTCGTCCGCTTCCTTCCTCGATGACCAGCTTGATAAAGCCGCGTGTGTCGAAGTTGGCGAGCGCACGCGGTACGTTATCCAAGGTCAAGGTGCGGCTGTCGGTCTCGATTCCGTCGTGATGCGCTTCTGCCTCGCTGTAGCCCACGGTGGCGACCTGCGGATCGGTGAATACCACCGCCGGCATCGCGGTCAAATTAATGGCAGCGTCTCCGCCTGTCATGTTGATGGCCGCACGGGTGCCGGCGGCCGCTGCCACATAGACGAATTGCGGTTGGTCAGTGCAATCGCCGGCGGCATAGATGTGTGGCGCGCTGGTGCGCATGCCTTTGTCGATGACGATAGCCCCCTGCGCATTGACGGCGACACCCGCCGCTTCCAGCGCCAGGCTGCGCGTGTTCGGCGTTCGTCCGGTAGCGACCAGCAGCTTGTCGGCGTGTATTTCACCGCGCGCCGTGGTCAGCACGAATTCGCCGTCCACGTGGGCGACCTGGCTGGCTTGCGTGTGTTCCAGCACCTTGATCCCTTCAGCACGGAACGCCGCCGTGATTGCCTCGCCGATGGCCGGGTCTTCGCGGAAGAAGAGCGTGCTGCGCGCCAGGATCGTGACCTGGCTGCCCAGTCGGGCGAAGGCTTGCGCCAGTTCCAGCGCCACCACCGACGATCCGATCACGGCCAGGCGTTCGGGAATGATGTCGCTGACCAGGGCCTCGGTCGAAGTCCAGTAGGGCGACTCTTTCAAGCCCGGAATCGGCGGCACGGCCGGGCTGGCACCCGTGGCGACTAGGCAGCGGTCGAACACCACGACGCGCTCGCCGCCCTCGTTCAATCGGACGGCAAGACTCTTGTTGTCCTTGAAGCGCGCTTCACCGTGCAGCACCGCGATGGCCGGGTTGCCGTCCAGGATGCCTTCGTACTTGGCGTGACGCAGCTCATCGACGCGTGCTTGCTGCTGGGCCAGCAGCTTGCTGCGATCAATTGCAGGTCCAGTCGCCGGGATGCCGCCGTCGAACGGGCTTTCGCGGCGCAGATGGGCGATATGGGCAGCGCGGATCATGATCTTGGACGGTACGCAGCCCACATTGACGCAAGTGCCGCCGATGGTGCCGCGTTCGATCAGCGTGACCTTCGCGCCTTGCTCGACGGCCTTCAGCGCCGCCGCCATCGCGGCCCCGCCGCTGCCGATCACGGCGACCTGCAACGGGCGCTCGCCGTCGCTGCCCTTGTCGGCGGCTCCCATCCAGCCGCGCACCTTGTCGAGCAGCCCGGTGCGGTTGTCCGTCGGCGGGGCATCGGCGAGCGTTGCCTTGTAGCCGAGTCCGGCCACAGCGGCGGTCAGCGCGTCCGGTGCGGTGCCGGGGTCAAGGTCGAGCTGGGCCGCACCCTTGGCGTAGGACACAACGGCAGACTGCACGCCGGGCACTTTCTCCAATGCTTGCTTGACGTGCGTAGCGCACGAGTCGCAAGTCATTCCGGTGATCTTCAACGTGGTCATACTGCATTCCTTTTTCGTTTTGTGAGCGGCCAATACCGTCAGCCGCGTTTAGCGGGCAGTTCGCAACCGTCCGGCCCGCAACGGCGGTTGGCTGGCGAGATGAAATCCCAGACCGACACCCCGACCATCAAGGCCAAGCCGACATACATCAGGTTCGCCGTCCACCAGTTGCCGAGTAACCAGACCGTAGCTGCGAACACGATGGCCGGGCCGATCATGCCGAGCACGCTGCGGTGCCATTGCCGGTGGCTCAGCCAGCCCAGCGCGTTCGCGATGAAGGCGACTGCGGCAAACAGCGGCAGTAGCCGGCTGATAAACAGGCCCTCGTATTGGCTTAGAAAGCCCAGCCCGATGGCCGCGCCTAAGCTGGCGAGAGCGGGAAAGCAGGCCGCACAGCCCATCGCGGAAACTACGCTGCCAAGCGCCCCGGTTTTATCGGCAATGCGTGTGACGAGTCCCATGTGTCGCTCCCGAGTTAGGTTCAGCGGATCAGCGTTTGACGCTGGACGGATAGCCCGCGTCCTCGGTCGCCTTGGTCAACTTCTGGACGTTGGTCTTGGTGTCGTCGAAGGTGACGATGGCCTCGCGCTTGTCGAAGCTCACGTCGGTCTTGCTTACACCCTCGACTTTCGAAATGGCTTTTTTGACCGTGATCGGACAGGCAGCGCAGGTCATGCCAGGCACGGACAGCGTGACCGTTTGGGTGGCGGCCCACACGGGGGCAACGACGGCGACGAGAGCGAGGGAGGCAAACAGTTTTTTCATGGTGAACACCTGATTAGTAGAAAAATGGCATGACGTAGGGAAAACCAAGCGCGACCAAGACCAACACGGCCACGATCCAGAAAATGAGCTTGTAGGTGGTATGCACGTGTGGAATCGCGCACACCTCGCCCGGCTTGCAGGCTTCTGCCGGGCGGTAGATGCGCCGCCAGGCAAAGAACAGCGCAACCAACGCCGCGCCGATGAAGATCGGCCGATACGGCTCCAATATCGTCAGGTTGCCGATCCACGCGCCACTGAATCCCAGAGCGACCAGGACTAGCGGCCCAAGGCAACAGGTAGAGGCGAGGATGGCGGCCAGCCCGCCGGCGAAGAGCGCGCCGCGCCCGTTTTGTGGTTCCGACATGCTTTTGTCCTTTTGAATTTGGAATGGATAGCGTAACCTTACTTCCGTAGTCATGTACGGAGTCAAGCGATATGCAAACTATTTTGGAGAATCTGACCATTGGCGCTTTTGCCAGGGCGGCAGGGGTCAATGTAGAGACCATCCGGTTTTATCAGCGCAAGGGATTGCTGCCTGAGCCGGACAAGCCCTATGGCAGCATTCGCCGGTATGGCGAGGCGGATGTGACGCGGGTACGGTTTGTGAAATCGGCCCAGCGGCTGGGATTTAGTTTGGACGAGATCGCAGAGCTGCTGCGGCTGGACGATGGCACTCACTGCGAAGAAGCAAGCAGCCTGGCGGAACACAAGCTCAAGGACGTGCGCGAGAAGATGGCCGACTTGGCACGTATGGAGTCGGTGCTGTCCGAACTTGTGTCCGCCTGCCATCTACGGCAGGGAAATGTTTCCTGCCCGTTGATCGCGTCGCTACAGGGTGACGCAAGCCCGGCTATGCCTTAGCGTGCTTTATTTTCCGTTTTCTGAGACGACCCCTTTCTCTGCGGGCCGGGAACAAAAACACCCGCCAATGAAGCAAAAAAGGGCCGGTGTCAAGCGATTGTTGAAATCAGCCTGATGATCAGAAGTCTATATGGGACGCGGGTTTAGCTCTACTTCGGGCCGCTTTGTAGGGCTGCGGCGTTGTGGGCTGGGAGCCACATAAGAGCGTCGCGGTAGAAAGCCGGAGCGTGCTGCATCGGGGACGATTGCCAGCAGACGGCGACCACGTTTCACCATCATAGCCCAAGCGGTCGCCGTCCTCCAGAACGAAGAACGCGCAACCTTGGGCTGCGCGTTCGAGGGATGGCCACCAGCGGAAGCCGGCTTCATCAGCTTGGCTTCGGCGGCGCGGCCTTGCCCGCGCCTCCCTTCCTGAATCCTCTGTCACCCGCCATGAAGGCTTCGAGCATGTGCGGGATCAGCGTCGCCGCATCGACTGCCTCGCCGTAGGTCTGCGCGTGCAGCGTGGCGTAGCGGTCGAGGTCGGCTTTCAGGCTGGCCGGGCAGGCAAAGGTCAGCTTCGTGGATTCCGTTTTCGGCAGCGGCCCCAGCCGCAACTTGCGCGTCGTCATCGTGAAGTCCCCCGGTTGAAGAAAAGCGGCTGGTACGGTCGCAGCACCAGATCGCGGTTGACGATGATGCGTACCGGCAAGCCGGGGCGCTCCGTCAAAGTGGGCTGGATGTTGAGGTTGCGCCGGGTCATCTCCTGGCCGATCTGATTGATGCTGTCCTGGGCGCTGTCGCGCCCGGCGATGATGATGCGGTTGCCGTCCTGGCGGTTCTCTGGCGCGGCCAGCTCGGCACCGACACCAAGCAGCGTGGTCAGCGCCGCCCCTGCGAAGATGCGGCCCCAGTGGTAATCCACTTCGTCTTCCAGCCCGGCATAACCAGCCGGGTCGGTGCCGGCCAGGTTGTCGAGCGTGAGCGATGACGTGTCGGGCAGGATGATCCGGTTCCACACCACCTGCACGCGGCTCTGCCCGTAGCTGACCTGGCTGTTGTAGCGGCCCAGGATGCGCGATCCCTGCGGGATCAGCAGGAAGCGCCCGGTGGCCGTGTCATAGACCGGCTCCGTCACCGTGGCGATCACGTCGCCCGGCAAGTCCGACTTGATGCCCGTCACCAAGGCACCTGCGACCACCGTTCCGGCCATGACCTGATATGGCGAAGCCGGCAGGGTCAGATTGCCGGAATTGCGGGTTTCCGTGGTTCCGGCTTTCTGGAACGCCTCTTTCTGATCTTGCCGGTTCTGCACGGCGGTCGGGTCGGCGGGCTGGGCCGCCGTCGAGGCAGGCCCGGCTGCCAGCGGGTCGAAGGCCGCATTGGCGGCGAAGCCCGGTGCGGCGGCGGCTTGCGTCTGCGCCACCGGCGCGACCTTCTGCGAACCCGAGCGGAAGAACACTGATGAGGCCGCCGCCGCTTCGGCTTCCTTGCGC
>NZ_QAIM01000669.1:15297-20010 GCF_003061035.1 Acidovorax sp. HMWF018 | reverse complement strand
GCGCTGCGCTGCGCCAGGCTGCGCACCTCGCTGGCCACCACGGCAAAGCCCCGGCCCTGCTCGCCCGCACGGGCGGCTTCCACCGCAGCGTTCAGCGCCAGGATGTTGGTCTGGAAGGCAATGGAGTCGATCAGGCCGATGATGTCGCCGATCTTGCGGCTCGATGTCGAAATCTCGTGCATGCTGGCCACGGCCTGCTGCACCACGCCACCACCCTGTGTCGCCATCTGCGAGGCCGACGCGGCCAGCTGGTTCGCCATCTGCGACGACGATGCCGTCTGCTGCACCGTGGACGTGAGCTGCGACAGCGAGGACACGGCCTCCTGCGCGTTGCTGGCCGTCTGCTCGGTGCGCTGCGACAGGTCCTGGTTGCCCGTGGCGATCTCCTGGCTGGCCGTGGCGATGTTGCCGCTGGCATCGCGCACCTGCGCCACCAGCGCACTCAGGCCCTGCTGCATGTCGCGCAGCGCGCGCTGCAAATCGGCCACTTCGTCCTTGCCCTCGGCAGCAATGTGCTGCGACAGGTCGCCGCCCGCAATCGCCTGGGCCATCTTGCGTGCGTCTTCCAGCGGCTTGCAAATGGAGTTCATGTTCATGAGCGTGGTGGGCACCACCACCACCACGGTGATCAGTACCGCCAGCACAAACAGCCACTTGGTCTGGTTGGACACTTCGCTTTGCTGCGCCACGGACTTGGCCACCTCGGCGCGCAGCACCGAGTCCAACTCGGCCATCAGCTTGTCGGCCTCGGCAAACTCCGCCACGGCCTTGCCGCTCATGCGGTTGGCAATGGTGGCGGTGTCATAGCCACCCGCCTCCAGCTGGCGCGCCACGTGCGCAAACAGCTCGCGGTAGCTGTCCAGGCGCTTGACGATGTTGCGCACCACGGGGTTGTCAGAGTCCTCCTCGCCTTCCAGGAACTTGTTGGCAATCTTCTTGGCCTTGTCCTGGCTCTCCACCCACTTGGCATACGCGGCCTTCACGGCTTCGGGCTTCTCGTAGCCAATGATCATGTCCTTCTCGAACTGGCGGATGGCACCCATCTCGCCCCGCAGCTCGGCCATGTAACCCACCTCGGCGAACGAGTGGTCCATGAAGTCCTGGCTCATGTTGTGGATGCGGAACATGCCCAGCATGCCCGCGCCCCCCAGCAGCCCCAGCAGGCCCAGCACCACGCCAATGGCACCCAGCATGCGCAAACGTATGGTGAACTGCCGCATGAGCGAGAAGAGATTCATGATCTGTCGTCCTTGATATAGCTATGCCAATGCGGTCGCCGCACCTCCCCCGAGGCGACGGATTCGCAACAAATCGTTGCAGTTTGCCAGACATCGATGACCGTGCTGTACGTATTTATCACATGCGCCACCGCTTGAGTAAGAGGGCATTCGCCATCACGCTGACCGAGCTGAGCGCCATGGCCGCGCCCGCCACCACCGGGTTCAGGTAGCCCAGCGCCGCCAGCGGAATGCCCGCCACGTTGTATGCAAACGCCCAGAACAGGTTCTGGCGGATCTTCATCACCGTACGGTGCGAAATATCCAGCGCCGCCGCCACCAGCATCGGGTCGCCGCGCATCAGCGTGATGCCCGCTGCGTGCATGGCCACATCAGTCCCGTTGCCCATGGCCATGCCCACATCGGCCGCCGCCAGCGCGGGGGCATCGTTAACGCCGTCGCCCACCATCGCCACATGATGGTGCTTGCCATCGGTGCCCTGTTGCAACGCAGCCACCTTGGCCGCCTTGTCGCCCGGCAACACCTCGGCCATCACCTCGCCCGCGGCCGGGTCCAGCCCCAGGCGCCGGGCCATGGCCTCGGCCGCGCCCCGGTTGTCGCCCGACACCATCACCGTGCGAATGCCGCGCGCCTTGAGCGCCGCCAGCGCCTCGCGCGCACCAGGCTTGGGTTCGTCGCCAAAGGCCATTACCGCGCGCAATGCCAACCCTTCCGTGACCCGCTGGGCCACCGCCGACACCGTGGCGCCTTCGCGCTGCAACGCCTCCGCGCGGTCTGACAACGGGCCCAGTGCCACCCCCAGCTCCTGCATCCAGCGCAGGCTGCCCACCAGGTAGCTCTGGCCGTCCACCTCGCCCTCGGTGCCGCGCCCGGGCACGGCGCGCACGTCCTGCGCAGTGGCCACGTTGATCTGCCGCTCGCCCGCAGCCGCCACCACTGCGCGCGCCAGCGGGTGTTCGCTGCCACTTTGCACAGCGGCCACCGCCGCCATCACCGCGCTGTCATCCAGGCCAGGCACCACCTCAAACGCCGTGAGCCGGGGCTTGCCCACGGTCAGCGTGCCGGTCTTGTCAAAGGCCACCGTGTCCACCTTGTGCGCCAGCTCCAGCGCCTGCACGTCCTTGATCAGGATGCCGTGTTTGGCCGCCACGCCCGTGCCCGCCATGATGGCCGCGGGCGTGGCCAGCCCCAGCGCACAGGGGCAGGCAATCACCATCACGGCCACGGCGTGGATCAGCGCCGCCTCCAGCCCCGCACCCATGGCCAGCCAGCCCGCCAGGGTCACCAGCGCCACCACCAGCACCACCGGCACGAAGATGGCCGACACCTGGTCCACCAGCCGCTGGATGGGCGCCTTGGCCGCCTGCGCGTCTTCCACCAGCCGGATGATCTGGGCCAGCACCGTCTCGGCGCCCACGGCCGTCACCGCCATCACGATGCGACCATCGCCGTTGATCGAGCCACCCGTCAGCGCCGCGCCCACATCGCGCGCCACGGGCAACGGCTCGCCCGTCAACATGGATTCATCCACCTGCGTGTGGCCCTCGTGCACCGTGCCGTCCACAGGGATGCGCTCGCCCGGCCGCACCACCAGCTGGTCGCCCACCAGCACTTCCGACACCGGCACATCCACCTCGCCCTGCTTGGTGAGCAAATGCACCACATCGGGCCGCAGCGCATGCAGCGCGCGGATGGCCGCCGTGGTCTGGCGCTTGGCGCGCGCCTCCAGCCACTTGCCCAGCAGCACCAGCGTGACCACCACGGCCGAGGCCTCAAAGTACAGATGCGGCACATGCCCCGGGTGGTCCGTGGGCGCAGTGAGCCACAGCCACATCGACAGGCCCCAACCCGCGCTGGTGCCCAGCGCCACCAGCAAGTCCATGTTGCCGCTCAGCGCCTTGGCCGCATGCCAGCCCGCCTTGTAAAACCGCGCCCCCAGGATGAACTGCACCGGCGTGGCCAGCACAAACTGCACCCAGGCGGGCAGCATCCAGTGCTGGCCGAACAGGTCACCGATCATGGGCAACACCAGCGGCGCCGACAGCAGCAGGCCAATACCCACGGGTAAAAAGCCGGCCCAGGGCGACAAGTCCTCCGGTGCATCCTCCTGCCCCGCCGCACGCGGCTCGTAGCCCGCATTGCGCACCGCGCGGCGCAGGACCGCCTCCATGGCCGCGGCGTCAGCGCCCACCTGCGTGACAAAGGCAATGCGCGCAGACTCGGTCGCCAGATTGACCGAGGCCTCCTGCACGCCCGGCACCTTGCGCAGCGCGCGCTCCACACGGCCCACGCAGCTTGCGCAGGTCATGCCAGAAATGCCCAGGTCCAGCGAGTGCACAGACCCGGGCACGGTGTTGAGGGGGGTGGTGATGGTGTTCATGGCCGGGATGCTGATCCTTGACGTGATGGCAAGGTCAAGCATTGATATTGATCAACCCTCACATCATGAGTGTCTTGAGCGATGTTTGACTCTGCCACGATGTCAAGCTTCAACATTCGCTTCGGTCGCATCCACGGCCACATTTCCAAACCCAACAAGGACACCCCATGGCAACCACCACCACGACTTTCCAAGTGCAGGGCATGACCTGCGGCCACTGCGAACGCGCCGTCACCCAGGCCGTGCAGCAGGTAGATCCCAACGCCCAGGTGCGCATCGACCGCGCCAGCGGCAAGGTGGACGTGGACAGCACCGCCCCCCGCGAAGCCCTGGCCGCCGCCATTGCCGAAGAAGGCTACACCGTCGCGGCCTGAGCGCCGCGCCACCACACACCCAGCGAGGGCCAGACCATGACCACGCCCCATTCCCCCGATGCCGCGCCGACCACGCGCGCCAAGGCCGCAGCGCCCCGCCCCATCGCCTGGCCCGTGCCCATCGGCGTCGCTGCCAAGCGCGCAGGCATCTCGGCGCGCATGGTGCGGCACTACGAATCGCTGGGCCTCATCAACGGCGTGGCGCGCACCGACAGCGGCTACCGCCAGTACACCGAGGCCGACGTGCACGCCCTGCACTTCATCCGCCGCAGCCGCGACCTGGGCTTTTCGATGGAAGAAATCGCCGAACTGCTGGGCCTGTGGCACGACCGCAGCCGCGCCAGCAGCCAGGTCAAGCGCATCGCGCAGCAGCATATTGACGACCTGAGCGAACGCATCGCCCAGATGCAGGCCATGCAGCGCAGCCTGCAAACGCTGGTGTCCTGCTGCCAGGGCAACGACCGGCCGGACTGCCCCATCCTGGACGACTTGGCCTCCGGGCAGGCAGAACACCACACGCCCAGGGTTTCGCGCAAGACGCTACCAAATCAATAGCTACTCGCGCATGTTCGACTTGCGCTTGGAGCGGTTTTTCTTTGAAATCTGTATGGGAAGGCCCGTCAGGCACCACCCAAACGCGCTGGAGCCTTGACCTTGCCAACTGCCGTTTTGCGGCGGGGTGCGGTCGCTGGCGCGGCCCCCGTGTCCGCGGCTGAAACCG
>NZ_QAIM01000669.1:7370-15287 GCF_003061035.1 Acidovorax sp. HMWF018 | reverse complement strand
CCGCAGCACCCCATCACACAGCGTCGCAATGCACTGCTGCGCCACCTGCTCGGGCGTGTATTCGCCATAGGGCTGGTACCAGCGGCCGATCCAGCTCAGGGCGCCGGCAATCACAAAGGCTGTCATCTTCGGGTCGCAGGGCTGCAGCGATCCTTCGGCCACACCCTCGGCCACCAGGCGGCGGAACTCCTGGTCGATGGCGGACTTGAGGCGGCGCAGCTCCTTGCGGCTTTCGGGGGGCAGCTGCTCGTCCCCTACGCGGATCAGGCACATGCCGAAGTCCATGGTGACGATGCGCGCATACACCTGCATGCAGGTCATGAGCTGGTCAATGGCCTTGCCACCCGCTGCGCGCGAGGCATCAATCCCCTCCAGCATCATCGTGAGCCCCTTGCTCACGCACTGCAGCAGGATCTCGTCCTTGTTCTTCACGTAGTAATACAGCGTGGGCTTGGTCACGTTCAGGCGCGCGGCGATGTCGTCGAGCGAGGTGGCGTGAAAGCCGCGTTCGTTGAACAGCTGGGCCGCTGCCTGCAGCACGGCATTGCGTTTGGCCTCGCGCTGGCGCTCGCGGTGCGACACCGGGGGCCAGGGAGAAGCCGCTGCGGCCTGGGCGGGCGTGTCCTTGGCCTGCTTGGCCGCTTTGACCGGCGTGGCTCGCTTGGCAGCGGGTGGCGAAGACGGGGCTGCGGCGGTGGCGGTGGCGCTGCGGCGGCGGGGTGCCACTTTGGCGTGGGGCATGGATGGCAGTTCCTCGGGAAAGTACGGATGCTGATGAGGGTCGCGGCTTCCAGAATCTACTTGCGAGTAAACAGTTTACGCAAAAGTAGGAAATTTGCGCTGGGTTCCATCGAAATTTCTGTCAAAAGCTGCAGTCAACCCGTATTAGAAAGCCAATGGAGACAACCCCTTCCGGCCCCGCTGCTGCCACGCCCCTGCTGCAGGTGCAGGGCGTGACCCTGGCGTTCGGTGGCGTGAAGGCGCTGACCGGCGTAGGCTTTGACGTGCAGCCCGGCTCCATCACCGCCGTCATCGGCCCCAACGGTGCGGGCAAGACCTCGCTGTTCAACACCATTTCGGGCTTTTACCGGCCCAGCCAGGGCTCGATCCGCTTTCAGGGGCAGGACATCACCCGCGTGCCCGCGCCCCAGCGCGCCAAGCTGGGCCTGGGCCGCAGCTTTCAGAACATCGCGCTGTTTCGCGGCATGACGGTGCTCGACAACATCAAGCTGGGCCGCCACGCGCACCTCAAAACCAACGTGCTCGACGCGCTGCTGTACTTCGGCCGCGCCCGACGCGAAGAGGCCGAACTGCGCCGCGACATCGAGGAGCGCATCATCGACTTTCTCGAAATCGACCACATTCGCCATGCGCCGGTCTCGGCCCTGCCCTACGGCCTGCAAAAGCGCGTGGAAATGGCCCGCGCGCTCGCCATGCAGCCGCAGATCCTGATGCTGGACGAGCCCGTGGCCGGCATGAACCGTGAAGAGACCGAAGACATGGCGCGCTTCATCCTCGACGTGCGCGAGGAGTGGGGCGTGACGGTGCTGATGGTGGAGCACGACATGGGCATGGTGATGGACCTGTCGGACCATGTGGTGGTGCTCAACTTCGGCCAGGTCATCGCGCAGGGCACGCCCGCGCAGGTGCAGGCGGACCCCGAGGTCATCCGCGCCTACCTGGGCGCGGGCGACGTGGGCGACCTGCGTGCCAAGCTGCAGGGAGTGACCACCGCATGACCGGCAACTTCGACTGGGCCTACCTGTTTGAGATCAGCCTCACCGGCATCGCCGGTGGCGGTCTCTACGCGCTGGCCGCACTGGCTTTCGTCATGGTCTACAAGGCTACGCGTGTGGTCAACATTGCCATTGGCGAACTGCTCATGGTGGGCGCCTACCTGTTCTTCACCTTTGCATCGATGTTTGCGCTGCCGCTGTGGCTGGCCATCCCGGCCGCCGTGCTAGGCACGGGCCTGCTGGGCGCGGTGATCGAGCGCACCATGATCCGCCCGCTGCTGGGCGAACCACCCATCTCCGTCTTCATGGTCACCGTGGGCCTGGCCTCGGTGCTCGTGGGCCTGGTCGAGATGATCTGGACGGCCGACCAGCGCCGTCTACCCGACTTCATGCCCACGCAGCCCATCATGGTGGGGGATGCCTTCCTCGCGCCCAAGGTGTTCTGGGGCGCCGTGATCGCCATCGCGTTCATCGCAGCAGTGTTGGTGGTTTTCCGCTTCTGGCGCGGCGGCGTGGCCCTGCGCGCCACGGCCAGCGACCAGGCCGCCGCGTACTCGGTGGGCATCAACGTGCCGCGCGTGTTCTCGCTGGCCTGGGTGGCCTCGGCCATGCTGGCCGCCATCTCCGGGATCATCGTGGGCTCGATCGGTGGCATCTCGTCCAGCATGGGCGTGTTCGGTCTGTCAGTGCTGGTGGTCGTCATCGTGGGCGGGCTCGACAGCGTGCTGGGCGCACTCATCGGCGGCATCCTCATCGGCCTGATCGAGGCGCTGGCCGGGGCTTACCTGGGCGGTGAATACAAGCTGCTGGCCACCTTCATCGTGCTGGTCGCCGTGTTGCTGGTGCGGCCCTACGGCCTGTTCGGCACCCACGAGATAGAGAGACTCTGATGCGCATCGGGACCCTCAAGGAAACCTACATCGCCGACGCGGCGCTGTTCGACTCGCGCACGCAAAAGGTGTGGCTGGCCGTGGGAGCCGCGCTGCTGGTGCTGTTCCCCTTCATGGCCAGCGACTACTGGCTCTACCTGGCCTGCCTGGTCAGCATCAATGTGGCCAGCGCCACGGGCCTCAACATCCTCACGGGCTACACGGGGCTGGTCAGCCTGGGGCAGGCCGCCTTCATGGGCCTGGGGGCCTACACCGTGGCCGTGCTGGAAACCAAGGTAGGCACGCCCTTTGTGCTCAACCTGCTGGCCGGAGGATTGGTCGCCATGCTGGGCGGCATCGTGGTGGGCATTCCCTCGCTGCGTGTGAAGGGGCTGTACCTGGCGATTGCCACCATTGCCGCATCGTTCATCGCGCACTTCATCTTTGCCAACTGGAAGTTCACCGGCGGCACCGGGGGCCTGAGCGTGCCGCCCGCCAAGCTGTTTGGCATGGCGCTCGACACCTCGTTCCGCCTGTACTGGCTCATCGTGCCGGTCACCCTCCTCATGCTGCTGGGTGCGGCCAACCTGTTCCGCACGCGCGTGGGCCGTGCCTTCATCGCGATTCGCGACCGCGACATCTCGGCCGAGGTGCTGGGCATACCGCTGCTGCGCTACAAGCTGCTGTCGTTTGGGCTGTCGTCGTTCTATGCGGGCGTGGCCGGGGGCCTGTGGGCGTATTTCTTTCGCGTGGTCACGCCCGAGAGCTTTCCTCTGCTCATGTCCATCTTCTTCCTCGCGGCCATCATCGTCGGCGGCATGGGCTCCATCCTGGGCGGCATCCTGGGCGCGGTGTTCATGACCATGGTGCCAGAGCTGCTCAAGCTCGTGGTGGACCTGATGCCCGGCGGCAGTGAACTCACCGTGTTCCTCTCGCCCGTGCGCACCGTCATCTTTGGCCTGCTCATCATCGGTTTTCTCGTCTTCGAGCCCCATGGCCTGGCCGAAGTGTGGCGGCGCGTCCGTCGTTTCTTCCATCTCTGGCCTTTCAGAAACTAACCCCCAAGGAGACACGCATGCAGCCCACCCCCACCTCCCCACGCCGCCGCACCCTGCTGGCAGCCGCTGGTGCCGCAGCCCTCACCAGCCCGCTGTCGGTGCTGGCCCAAGGCGCTGAAGAGATCGTGATCGGCGGCTCCATCCCGCTCACCGGCGTGTTCGCGTTTGCGGGCGTGGGCATCAACGCGGGCATGGGCGACTACGTGAAGATGCTCAACGACGCGGGTGGCATCAAGGGCCGCAAGGTCAAGTACGTGCCCGAAGACACCGGCTACAAGGTCGATGTGTCAGTGGCTGCGTTCAAGAAGATCACCAGCCAGAACAAGGTCAACCTCTACTACGGTGACTCCACAGGCTTCTCCAAAACCATCAACCCAGAGCTGGACCGTAACGGCAACATCCTGATGGCGGGCGCGTCGTTTGCCACCGAACTCAACGACCCCAAGAAGTACCCCAACCAGTTCCTCGTGGGCCCCGACTACACCGAGATGTTCGGCATCCTGCTCAAGCACATCGCCAAGGAAAAGCCCGGTGCCAAGGTGGCCTTCGTGTACTCCGATTCTGAATTCGGCCGCGACCCCATCGAGTCCAGCGAAGCCATGGCCAAGCAGCTGGGCCTGTCGGTGCCCATCAAGATCATGACGCCCGCCGGCAGCGTGGACGTCTCCACCGAAGTCATCAAGCTGCGCCGCGCGGCGCCCGACTACACCAT
This sequence comes from Acidovorax sp. HMWF018, assembly GCF_003061035.1. Taxonomy (NCBI): domain Bacteria; kingdom Pseudomonadati; phylum Pseudomonadota; class Betaproteobacteria; order Burkholderiales; family Comamonadaceae; genus Acidovorax; species Acidovorax sp. HMWF018. Next base: position 10,912 of record NZ_QAIM01000669.1, on the reverse strand, counting down.
CTTCCACGGCTACATCCTCGCGCCCATCCCTGAGTTCATCACCCAGGGCAAGCAGCAGGGCATGACCAGCAAGTGGATGGGCACCTTCTGGACCATGGACAGCTCCACCGTCATGAAGATGGGCGACGCCGCCGACGGCTTCATGGGTGTGATGCCGTATCGCTACTACTACGACACCGAGAAGGCGCCCATGCTGGAGAAGATCCGCGCCCTGCGGCCCGAGTACCAGAGCACGGCCTACATCCAGGGCTTCCTGGCCGCGATGCTGTTCACCGAGGCAGCCAAGCGCACGCTGGATGCAGGCAAGCCCCTCACCGGCCCCAACCTGAAGGCAGCGCTCAACTCCATCAAGGACTTCGACACCGGCGGGCTGATCGGCGTGCCGATCACCATCAGCGGCAATTCGATCCCCGTGGGCCGTGTGTACCGCGCCGATATGAAGGCGCAAAAAATGGTCGCGGCATCGAACTGGATCAAACTCTGACACTGCCTGCGCCATGACCCAGCCAACCCCGGCCCACGTCCTCGAAGTCAACAACATCGAGGTCATCTACAACAAGGTGGTGCAGGCCCTGCGCAGCCTGTCGCTGGCCGTGCCACGTGGGCAGATCGTGGCGCTGCTGGGCAGCAACGGGGCAGGCAAGAGCACCACGCTCAAAGCCATCTCGGGCCTGCTGGCGCTGGAAGATGGCGTGGTCGAAAGCGGCAGCATCCACTTCAACGGTCAGCCCACGGCCGCCGTGGCCCCACAGCAGCTGGTGCGCAACGGCCTGAGCCATGTGATGGAAGGCCGCCGCGTGTTTGAAGACCTCACGGTCGAAGAGAACCTGGTGGCGGCGACCTATGCGCTCACCGGGCGCAAGGATGCGACGCCGGATTTCGACCTGGTCTACAGCTACTTTCCGCGTCTGCATGAGCGGCGCAAGGGCCTGGCCGGGTACCTGTCGGGTGGCGAGCAGCAGATGCTGGCGATTGGCCGCGCGCTCATCGCGCAGCCCCAGCTCATCTTGCTCGATGAGCCCTCGCTGGGGCTCTCCCCCAAGCTGGTCGAAGACATCTTCACCATCATCGCGCGCATCAACGCCGAGCGGGGCACCAGCATGCTGCTGGTGGAGCAGAACGCCACCGTGGCCCTGGCCGTGGCGCACCGGGGCTACATCATGGAGAACGGCAAGATCGTGATCGACGGCACGGCCGAGCGCCTGGCCAACGACCCGGATGTGCGCGAGTTCTACCTCGGCATGGGTGGTGGCGGCGAGGCCAAGAGCTTCAAGGACATCAAGCACTACAAGCGCCGCAAAAGATGGCTGTCATAAGAGTACATCCCCCTGAGGCGCTTCGCGCCTTCCCCCTTCTCTCGAATGGCTGCGCCATTCGGGAAGGTGGACGCAGCCAGTGCGGCGGGGCGGCCCTTGCACGGCTGCCCTGGCCTGCGCCGCGCCGGTATCACAAGCCACTGTTGACGCAACGCGCATCGGACCGTTGACATGATGAAACTCCCCGAACTCACCCTGCCGCAGATGCTGCGCGAGCGCGCACGCACCGACGCGCAGCGCATCGCCATCCGGCAAAAGGACTTCGGCATCTGGAAGCCCTTCACCTGGGCGCAGTACCACCAGCGTGCCAGTCACTTCGGCCTGGGTCTGCGCGCTCTGGGCCTGCCTGCGGGCGGGCATGTGGGCGTGATCTCCGAGAACCGCATCGAATGGGTGCTAGCCCAGATGGGCGCGGGCCTGGTGGGCGCGGTGACCGTGGGTGTGTACCCCACCAGCCCCACCAACGAAGTGGCCTATGTGGTCGGCCATGCCGACATCGAGATCATGGTCTGCGAAGACCAGGAGCAGACCGACAAGCTGCTGGCCGCACTGCCCGAGCTGCCGCGCCTGAAAAAAATCGTGGTCATGGAGACCAAGGGCCTGCGCAGCTTTGCGCCCGAGGTGCGCCAGTTCATCACCACGTTTGACGAGGTCGAGCAGCTGGGCGCGGCGTCGGGCCAGCAGGCCATCATCGACGATGCCCTGGCGCGCCAGCGGCTCGACGATGTGGGCCTGATGATCTACACCTCGGGCTCCACCGGCAAGCCCAAGGGCGCGATGATTTCGTACCGCAACATCCGGGGCGTGGTGCCGGGCATCGTGGACCGGCTGGAGCTGTCGCGCGAGACCACGCACCTGTCGTATCTGCCGCTGTGCCATGTGGCCGAGCAGATGCTGACCAGCTTTGTGCCGGTGTACATCGGCTCGCAGGTGAACTTTGGCGAGTCCATCCGCACCGTGCAGGAAGACCTGCGCGAAGTCGCGCCCACCATGTTCTTGGGCGTGCCCCGCATCTGGGAAAAGCTGCACGCCGCCATCCACATCAAGCTGCAAGAGACCGGTGGCCTGCGCCGCGCGCTGTTCCACAAGGCCTACAACGCCTGCAAACCGCTGGCCGAGAAGCCGCACAGCAACTGGAGCGCTGGCGACAAGCTCACTTATGCCGCGAGCTACTGGCTGGTGTTCCGCGCGCTGCAGAACTTCATCGGCCTGCGCAATGCCCATGTGGCGCTCACCGGCGCCGCGCCCATTCCGCCCGATGTGGTGCGCTTCTTCCGCGTGCTGGGCGTGCCGCTCATCGAGGTGTATGGCCTGACCGAATCCACCGGCATGGTCACAGGCCACCGGCTCGGTCACGTGGTGGTGGGCACCGTCGGCGTGCCCACGCTGGGCGTGGAGCACCGCATTGCGGACAACGGCGAGCTGCAATTGCGAGGCGACATGGTGTTTGCGGGCTACTACAAGAACCCCGAGGCCACGGCCAGCAGCATCGTGGATGGCTGGCTGCACACGGGCGACGTGGTGCGTGAATCGCAAGGCCAGATCCAGATCGTGGACCGACTCAAGGACATCATGATCACGGCCGGTGGCAAGAACCTCACCCCGTCCGAGATCGAGAACACGATGAAGGGCAGCCCCTTCATCAAGGAATGCATCATCGTGGCCGAGGCGCGCAAGTTTGTCGGCGCACTGGTGATGATCGACTACGAGACCGTGGGCAAGTGGGCCGAGGCGCGGCGCATTCCGTTCACGCACTTTCGCTCGCTGGTGGAGCACCCCGAGGTGCGTGTCCTCATCGACGCCGAAATCAACCAGGGCAACCAGCGCCTCGCGCAGGTCTCGCAAATCCGCAAGTTCCACCTGCTGACCAAGGAGCTGGACCACGACGACGGCGAGGTGACCGCGACGATGAAGGTGCGCCGCGCAAGCATCTACAAGACCTATGCGGCCGAGATCGAGGCGCTGTACCAATAGCCCAGGGCTCGGCGCATTGGAACCCAATTACTATCAAAACAGGAGCTGATAGCGCAATATCCACAAGCGCTTGAAGCGGATTTGACATGAAAAATACCGCCACAGACCCTGCAGCAGCCGCTACCGCACCGTCCGCGCCCGCCCCACAGCCGCCCCTGCTGCTGGAGCGCCAGGGCGCCGTCGCCACGCTGCGCTTCAACCGGCCCGAGGCACTCAACGCCATCGACGTGCCCATGGCCAATGCCTTCCTCG
>NZ_QAIM01000669.1:0-7360 GCF_003061035.1 Acidovorax sp. HMWF018 | reverse complement strand
GTGGTGCTGCGTGGCAACGGCCGTGGCTTCATGGCCGGGGGCGACCTGGCCACGCTGCGCGCCGACCCGGTGCAGGGCGCCATCGACATCCTCACGCCGCTCAATGCCGCCCTTCAGTTGCTGGCACAGATGAACGCGCCGGTCATCGCGCAGGTGCACGGCGCGGCCGCCGGTGCGGGCTTGAGCCTGGTGCTGATGGCCGACTACGTGATCGCTGCCGAAGGCACACGCTTCAACCTGGCCTACATCAACCTCGGCACCAGCTGCGACGTGGGTGCATCGTGGGCGCTGCCGCGCATCGTGGGCGTGCGCCAAGCGCTGGAGATTGCGTTACTGGGCGAGGCCTTCACCGCGGACGATGCGCTGCGCCTGGGCCTCGTCAACCGCGTGGTGCCCGGCGCCGAGCTGGACAGTGCCACCACCGCCCTCGCCCTGCGCCTGGCCAGCGGCCCCACACTGGCCTACGGTGCGATGAAGCGCCTGATGCGCGCATCGATAGACCGCACGCTGCCCGAGCAACTGGCCGCTGAAAAAGACGCCTTTGTGCACTGCGCGGGCACCGAAGACTTCCGCGCGGGGGTGGAGGCGTTTCACCAGCGCCAGAGCCCGCAGTTTGTGGGGCGGTAACGCAAGCGCAACTGCATCGCCGGCAGCCTCTTTCTTGTCTTCAAGCAGAGCCCTTACACTCCCGCCAAAACGGAGGGAGAGAGTGTATGAAGCCATCACGCCAACAAGGCAAGCTGCTGTTCAAAATCGCGGGCGTCCTCGCCGGGGTCGTGTTCGTCGTTTTTGGAATGCAGGAGCGGTCCGAGCTTTCCAGAACGCTCAAGCTCGGCAAACACGCCGTGGTCGAGCCCATCACGCAGTACACGGAGTTCAAGAAAAGCGGTTCTTCCACCTACACCGCCGAGTTCCACTACAAGACCGACAGCGGCCAGCAAATGGTGGTGAAACACAGTTTCCCGGAAGAGATCCTGGCCGAATTCAAGGCCCATCGCCCGGTCGAAATCGCCTACATGCCCAACGACCCCAGCAGCTTTGTGTTTGTGAAGCAGCAGTCCTCATGGACGCTGGTGGCGGTCGGCACCGCTTTGATGCTGGCAGCCCTGCTGCTGGCCTGATCGACGGTTCGACCTTCCGCACCGTGCGCTCTTGTGCCAGGCGCGGGGCTGGGTGAACGCCTGAACCCACAGCATTGGACTGAATCGCGGAACAGTGAGTTGAGCTGCCAGCCATTGATGGCGAACCCATCGGCCCTTAGAGTGAGGCCATGGCGACGACAACCTACGCGGCTCCACGCACTCTCTTGCCCCTGTGGTGCAACATCGGGCCGGATACCCCCGCAACAAAGCCATGATCACCGTCCGCCCCTCCTCCGAACGGGGCCGGTCCTCCACCGGCTGGCTGCACAGCGCCCACAGCTTTTCGTTTGGCGACTACTTCGACCTGCGCCACCAGGGCCATGGCAATCTGCTGGTGCTCAACGACGACACGGTGGCGCCCGGCAAAGGCTTTGGCACACACGGGCACCGCGACATGGAGATCGTGAGCTATGTGCTCGACGGCGCCCTCGCCCACCAGGACAACCTGCACGAACGCGCCAACCAACAACCTGGGGCCCCAGCGGCCTCGGGGGCGCCAGGGGCTGATTCGGTGGCGGCTCCCACCGGCATCCTGCACCCGGGCGACGTGCAGCGCATCAGCGCAGGCTGGGGCGTGCGCCACAGCGAGTTCAATGCGCTGGCCGACCAACCCACCCATTTCCTGCAGATCTGGATCAAGCCCCTATTCACCGGCATCCGCCCCAGCTACGCACAAAAACACTTCCCGCCCGCAGACCGCCGGGGCCGCCTGGTGCGCATTGCCTCGCGCCGGGGAGAAGACGGCTCGGTGACCATGAACGCCGACGCCTCCATCTGGGCAGGCTTGCTGGATGGCAGCGAAACCGCCACCCAAGTGCTGAACCCCGAACGCCTGGCCTACGTGCACGTGGCGCGAGGGGCGGTGCAGGTCAACGGCATCGCGCTGTCTGGTGGCGATGGCGCCTTGCTGGACGGCGAAAACACACTGACCCTGCATGAGGGCCACCACGCCGAGGTGCTGGTGTTTGACCTGGCGCGGCGTTAAGACACCTGACGCCCAACACCAGCGCGCGGAACTGCCCCCATGACCCCCGACAACGCCTTCCTTCACCTGCCCGAGCTACAAGGCCGGCTGACCCCTGCCCATGCCTCGGGCCTGCGCCTCACCGATGAGGTGCTGGCCGAGTGGGACGCCCAGGCGCGCTGCCAGGGCCTGCCCGCCCACTGGCGCCTGCCAGATATCGAGGTTGAGCAATCCCGCCGCGAGGTGCTTTCCACGATCACCGCCGAGCAGCAGGATCTGTGGGTGTTTGCCTATGGCTCGCTGATGTGGAACCCAGGCTTTCACTTTGGCGAAGTGCGCCGCGCCTGCCTGCCCGGCTTTGCACGCCGCTTTGCCCTGAGCACCACCATCGGCCGGGGCACCCCCGATTGCCCGGGCCTGGTGCTGACCTTGCAGCACACGGGCGACGAAGACCCACAGGGCTGCGAAGGCCTGGCATTCCGCACCCCGGCGCCGCTGGTGGAGGACGAGTCCCGCCTGCTGTGGCGGCGCGAGATGATCACCGGCGCCTACTGCCCGCAACTGCTGCCCCTGCCAACGCCCCAGGGCGAGGTGCAGGCGCTGGTGCTGGTCGCCAACACGGCCCATACCCATTACCGGGCCAATCTGTCGCTGCAGGCCACGGCCGCGACCATTGCCACCGCCTGCGGACGCATCGGCAGCAACCGGGACTATCTGGAGCAGCTGGTGCGGCAGTGTGGGGTGCTGGGAATTGAAGACGCCTATGTGCGTGAGCTGGCGGCGTTGGTGAACGCCGCCGCCTGTAGCAGCGACCGCTGAAGCCGCCATGGCCCCGGTCGGGCCACGATCTCAAAACGGGGCCGACTCCGGGTCGGTATCGACGGGCACTTCCCGAGGACCGGTCACCACCCCACCCCCAGCCACCTTGCGCGCCGGGGCAGAGGGTGCTGCTGCTGGCATGGGTGACCGTGATGCTGCCGGAGCAGTTTCAGCCCTGTCACTCGCCACTGCCTGCGCCGCACCTGCCACTCCACTCTCGGTCTCTCCCCCCAGCGCCTCGATCAGGTCCGGAATCAGCTTGACCAGCTCGCCCGTGGCAATCGCCACGTCAGTGTCAAAGCCGCCATCGTCTGCCTTGGTGCCTTCAAACACCGTGTCCAGAAACGACACTTTCTTGATCTGCAGGCCTTCGGTGAGCATGAAGCTCACGCGGTCGTCCCAGGTGAGGGCGAGCTTGGTCGGCAGCTTGCCGGCGTCGATGTGGGCCTGCACCTCCTCGATGTCCAGTGGGTGGCGGGCGTAGCGCACTACGGCTTTTTCCTCGTTGGCGCTTTTGAGTTCGCACTCGCGGTCCACCGTGAAGCCCACGGGTGGCTCCTGCTCCTTGAGCCAGTGGGCCATGGCGGCCTGGGGGCTGGTCTGGGTGTCGAGCAGCGACACCGACAGGCCCGGCAGCGATTCGACCAGCAAGGTCACCACTTCATCGGCACGGCCCTGGCTGGATGTGTCCAGCACCAGCAGGCGCGAGGCCGTGTCGATCCAGATCCACATCGAGCCCTGCTTGGTGAAGGCCATGGGCAGCAGGTCCAGCTTGGCCTCGTCTTTCAGCTCCTTGCTTTCCTTCTTGCCGGGCTTACGGCCGGTTTCCTTTTCGATGCGTTCGGCCTTTTCCTTGACCTTGCGCGCCAGCACGCTGCCGGGCAACACCTTGGTCTCGACCATGAAACGCAGGATCCACTGCCCGCCCACCGATTCGACCAGGGGGCCATGTAGTTCACCCCGGGGGGGCACCCAGCCCAGCGACTTCTCTTGCGTGGCGCCACATTCCTGGAACGGGGCCTTGGCCAGGGCATCCTCTACTTGCGTCAGCTCGACCTGCCATTGCGGAGCAATGCGGTACACGATCATGTTCTTGAACACGGAAAACCTTTGGTTGGGGTCGCTGCGGACAACGACACGGACACGGAACCCGCCATTGTCGGCGGTCGCCACCCAGGCGCCGGGCCGCTGGGGCACGGGCAGCCCTTGAGGGACTGAAAACGCTACACAATCAATAGCAAACAAGGCATATGCCACTGGCGCATCGCCGACTACTAGCCCAAAATTATCTCGGAGGCCGCTTTGCAAGCGTTCGCTGCAACTTTACACAGCCTCACCCAACGCGCACGGTGGCGATACGTGGGCGGCAGACACTGGACTCCAATCGCTGAAACGGTCGTTGCAGCGAGCTCACCACCGCGAAAGGACTTCCAGCATGGCATCCCGTTTCTCCCACCCCATCTCTCACCGCATTGCCGCCACCGCCCTGCTCGCCGCCATGGCGTTGCCTGTGCTGGCCCAGCAGCCCCCAGTTGCGCCTGCGGCATCCCCCACAGCCCCTGCCAAGGCCGCCGAGGGCCGCCATGAACGCCACCATGGCGACATGGCCCAGCGCCATGCCAAGCGGCTGGCAGACCTCAAGGCCCAGCTCAAGCTGACGCCTGCACAGGAATCCGCCTGGACCACCTTCACCACCGCCATGCAGCCCGGCGAACGCCCCGCCCGCCTGGACCGCCAGGACATGGACAAGCTGACCACGCCGGAACGCATCGACCGCATGCGGGCCCTGCGCGCTCAGCACGCTGCCGAAGCCGACCGCCGTGGCGAGGCCACCAAGGCCTTCTATGCCACGCTGACGCCCGAGCAGCAAAAGACTTTTGACGCCCAGGCCCACCGGGGCCACCCCATGGGTGGCATGCGGGGTGGCGAGGGCCGCCACGGGCACGGCGACCACCACGGCGGCATGCGCGGGGGCGAAGGCCGTCCGGCCCCCGCTCCGGCCAAATAAGGCCCCCGGCCAGGCTGACAGGCGCTAAGGCGCGCACCCGCCAACTCGGCGTTCTGTGAAGAACGCCGGGTTTTTTGTTGTGGCGGCCAGCCCATGGGGAGCAGCGAAGGCAGCATGCGACGCAGCTGTGGATAACTCTGGGCACAGTTCTGGCACAACCGGGCAGTTATCCACACAAAAATCCGCCGCCCGAAAGTTGTTGTCAGTGAGCCCCGCACTTTGTGCGAGCCGCCCCACACACTTTGCAGCGACGCAAGTACGCGCCAGCATTGAAGAAAAGACGCTTGTCCACACAAACAGGCGTTCTCTACTACTACTGCTATTTATATATAAAGCTATTAAAGAATAACCAGAACCCCAACTCCGGGGTACCCATCACACGCCTGCGACGTGCGGTTCTGCTTGTGGGGGCCTGTCTGCACGGACATCACCACCAGGCCGTGGTGACGACCGCTCAGCCTGCCCTGCGGATCACTCAGGTCCTCTTGGGAACCCACAGGCAGTCGTTGACTGCACGAAACGGCTTTGCGGCCTGGTACGAGGGATGTGCTGTGCCAAGGCCCTGTGCGCTGCATCGACCATCGTCTGGGCAGGTTCTGACCGCCTCGCTGGCGCCCCCCAAGCCCCTGCAGTAGCGGAAGCGGAGCGTCACATCTGCCTCAGTGCTATCAATTGGAGAGCAATCAAGGCATACAGCCGTAGCGCTACGGGTCGTTTTGATTGAAATTCTTGCTGCCCACGCGCCCGGTGCGTAAAACTGGGGATAGTTTTGGCACAACCGGGGGCTTATCCACAGAAAAGGGCGATGCGCCGCTTTTGTCCCCGCTCGGGCGACAACGGGAGCAGGGCTGGATGCACAGGGTTGGCATCGGGCTAAGTGCTTGCCAGCGCTGGCAAAAATGCGGTTGTCCACACGCCAGGCCGCCCTCTACTACTACGACTATGTATTTATAAAAGACATAAGAAGAAGACAGAGAACAACTGGGGCCACGCACACGGCGGGGGTGAGTGGAGGGGCACCGACATACCGGGTGTACCCGCCCCAACCGGGATGAACGAGGGGATCCGGAGACGTCCAGAAGGCCGTGGAGGGCCTTGGGCGCAAAAGCAGGCCCAGGGGGCCGAAACGGACCTACAGGTTCCTCACGGAGCTTCTGGGGCCCTCAGGAGGGAGTTAGGGGTTACGGGCGCCTTGGATGTGGACAAGAGCCAGGAACACCTGGCGGGCGCCGCTTATGCCTGCGAGGTGCGCAGGAAGCTGTCCAGAACGTCCACCGACAGCGCCCGGCTGAACAGGTAGCCCTGGTAGAGCTGGCAACCTGCGCGGGCCAGCAGAGCGCATTGCTCGGGGGTCTCCACGCCTTCGGCGATCACTTCCAGCCCCAGGCTGCGCGACAGGCCGATGATGGTGTCCACGATCGCAGCGTCGTTGGGGTCGGTCAGCAGGTCGCGCACAAAGCTCTGGTCGATCTTGAGCTGATCGAGTGGCATGCGCTTCAAGTAGCTCAGGCTGGAGTAGCCCGTGCCAAAGTCGTCCAGCGAGAAGCCCACCCCGTAGGACCGCAGCGCGGTCATGGTAGCGATGGTGGTCTCCATGTCTTCCACCAGCAGGCTTTCGGTCAGCTCCAGCTTGAGCTGGGCCGAGGGCGCGCCGGTGATGGCGAGCACGCGGGCCACGTCGTCCACAAAACTGGCATGGCGGAACTGGCGCGAACTCACGTTGACGGCCATGGTCAGGTGCGACAGGGCCGGGTCGCTCTGCCAGCTGGCCAGCAGCTTGCACGCGGTGTGTAACACCCAGCGGCCCAGCGGCAGGATGAGGCCCGTCTCTTCAGCGAGCGGGATGAACTGCGCGGGCGACACCATGCCGCGCTGCGGGTGGGCCCAGCGCACCAGCGCCTCCACCCCCACACAGCGGCCCGACTGATGGATTTGCGGCTGAAAGTGCAGCAGGAACTCTTCCTGCATCAGCGCCGAGCGCAGGTCGGTTTCCAGACCCGCGCGCGCCGTGACCACGGCCTGCATGTCGGGGTCAAAAAAGCGCAGCGTGTTGCGGCCAGCCGTCTTGGCCTGGTACATGGCCAGGTCGGCCTGTTTGAGCAGCTCGCCCACCGTGGTGTGTTCGCCGGTGAAGGGCGCAATGCCGATGCTGGGCGTGCTGCGGTACTGGTAGCCCTGCAGCGCATAGGGCACGGCCAGCATGGCCAGGATCTTTTCACCCACGCCCCGGGCGTGCAGCGCGAGCTCGTGCGGCTTGGGGCTGAGTTCTTCCAGCATGACCACAAACTCGTCACCCCCCAGCCGGGCTACCGTGTCCACGCTGCGCACGCTGGTGTTCAGGCGCTGCGCCACCTGTTGCAGCAGCAGGTCGCCCTGGTCGTGGCCCAGGGTGTCGTTCAGGGTCTTGAAGTTGTCGAGGTCAATGAA
>NZ_QAIM01000013.1:0-6191 GCF_003061035.1 Acidovorax sp. HMWF018 | reverse complement strand
CGCCGCACCCACGGCCATGATGCCTGCCAGCAACCAGTGGCTGCGCTTTCCGGTGGAGCGGGGAGAGGGCGTGTCGGGCATGGTGTGAAAGGTTCTTGAGGCTGCGGGCACGATAACCCAGCGGCGAAGGTGGTACGTTACAAAATGACGACGGCTGCAAAGGGGATGCAGCAGCAGACTCACCGGAGGGTGAGCCGCTTGCCTGGCCCCGTTTTGCGTCCGTTAAGAAAAGGATCGCGGTGACAAATTTGCAAATGCTGCTGGACGGCCTGGGGGCCGCGCCAGCCTGTCTGGTGACCGTGGAGTCTACCCAAGGGTCCGTGCCCCGGGAGCGCGGCGCCTGGATGGCGGTATTTGCCGACCAGCTGGTGGGCACCATCGGCGGCGGGCATCTGGAGCTGCAGACGATTGCCGAGGCGCGCCGCCGCCTGGCGGGCGGGCCGGTGACGGCGCTTGGGCCGATGCGGTTTGCGCTGGGCCCGGCGCTGGGCCAGTGCTGCGGCGGGGTGGTGCACCTGGGGTTTGAGCTGCTTACGGCGCAAGACGCCCCGGGGCTGGCCCAGCGCCTCACACCCAACGTGCACCCGGTGGCCCTGTTTGGTGGCGGGCATGTGGGCCACGCGCTGGCCCGCGTGCTGGCGCCACTGCCCTTTGCCCTGACCTGGATCGACAGCCGGGATGGCATCTTCCCGCCCGACCCGCCGGAGGGCGTGGTCTGCGAACACTCGGAGCCGGTGCAATTGGCCGTGCCCCGCCTGGCACCCGGCAGCCGCGTGCTGATCATGAGCTTCAGCCACGCCGAAGACCTGGACGTGGTGGCCGCCTGCCTGCGCCGCCAGCGCGAGCAGGGCGACCTGCCGTTCATCGGGCTGATCGGCAGCCAAACCAAGTGGGCCACCTTCAGCAACCGCCTGCATGGGCGCGGGTTCGCGCCCGAGGAGCTGGCGCAGGTGACCTGCCCCATCGGCATTCCCGGCATCGGGGGCAAGGAGCCCGAGGTGATTGCCGTGGCCGTGGCAGCGCAGTTGCTGCAGACGCTACCGCCCATGCCAAAGGCCGGGAAATGAGGGTAACTCCGGCCCCGAATGCCCCAGGTTGGGGCTGGAATCGGGAACAATTCCTGCATACACTTTGACGTACCGGTCGCAGCGGTGCCCCGGCCAGCAACCCAATGGCCAAGGTGCGCGACCTCAATGTCTGCTCAGAGCGCCCGCAGTGGTGAGCAGGTTTGCTGTTTGGCGCTAACGCGCCATCAAGGTTGAGATATGGAAAGCTACTTTCTCGACTGGGCCAACCTGCTTTTGCGCTGGGTCCATGTCATTACGGCCATCGCCTGGATCGGCTCGTCGTTCTATTTCGTTTTTCTGGACAGCAGCCTCACGCCGCCCGAGGACGAAGACCTCAAGAAACAAGGCGTGAGCGGCGAGCTCTGGGCCGTGCACGGCGGCGGGTTTTACCACCCCGTCAAGTTCGCGGTGTCGCCGCCGCAGTTGCCCAAACACCTGCACTGGTTCTTCTGGGAGAGCTACAGCACCTGGATCAGCGGGTTTGCGCTGTTCACCGTGTCCTACCTCTACAGCGCCAGTACCTACCTCATCGACAAGTCGCGCATGGACTGGGCGCCCGCCACGGCCATCATGGTGGCGCTGGGCTTCTTTGTGGTGTTCTGGCTGCTGTACGACGCCATCTGCCGCATCTTCGGCCAGCGCAAGAACGGCGACGCCATTGTGGGCGCGCTGGTGCTGGTGCTGGTGTGCGTGGCCTCGTGGCTGGCCTGCCACTGGTTTGCGGGCCGCGCGGCCTTCCTGCTGGTGGGGGCGATGATCGCCACATCCATGAGCGCCAACGTGTTCTTCTGGATCATCCCTGGCCAGCGCACGGTCATCAGCCAGATCAAGGTTGGCCAGCCCGTGGACCCGATCCACGGCAAGCGCGGCAAGCAGCGCAGCGTGCACAACACCTATTTCACGCTGCCGGTGCTGTTTGCCATGCTGAGCAACCACTACAGCTTCACCTGGAGCCACCCGCAAAACTGGCTGGTGCTGATCCTGATGATGTTCGCGGGCGCGGCCATCCGCCAGTTCTTCGTGATGCGCCACGGCTACAAGCTGGGCCGCAACGGCAACCCGCTGCCGTATGCGCTGGTGGGTGTGGCCGTGATCGTGGGCGCCATTGTGTGGATGCGCCCCGCACCGGTGGCCACCCCCGTGGTGAATGCTCCTGTTTCAGGAGCTGCCAGCGCAGATAAAAACGGCGCTAGCAGCCAAAATGACTTCAAGGCCGTGCAGGCGGTGCTGGAACAGCGCTGCTACATGTGCCACGGCGAGCAGGTGCAGATGAAGAACCTGCGGCTTGATTCGCCCGACAGCGTGAAGCAACACGCCCAGGCCATCTACCAGCAGGCCGTCGTGCAAAAGCTCATGCCCATGAACAACGCCACGGGCATCACCGATGCGGAGCGTGCGTTGATTGGGAAGTGGTTTGAGGCAGGGGCTGCAACGGGGCCTTGAATGTGTTGAGTGCCGCGGCAATCGGCCATAAGCAGTCGCTCACAGAATCGCCAGGAAGCGGACGTAGCTCGACGGAGCCTTAGGCTGTTTCGGCGCGCCTCTGATACTCTCCAATACCGATCCGGGGTACCGCTCTTAGAACCTCTGGCCGCGCTCGGTATAGGCGCCTGGCTTGAGCGGTGCTCTATGCGTGACTCAACCTTTGCTTGGCTTGTACTGGCGGCAAGCGTGGTCGCTGAAGTCGTTGGAACCATTGCACTCCGCTATGCGGATGGCTTCACACGTATTTTCCCTTCCGTCCTTTCAGGGCTTTGTTATTCCGCGGCTATCTGGCTTATGGCAATCGCCGTCCGGCATATGGAAGTCGGACTTACCTATGCGGTATGGGCGGGAAGCGGAACAGCTTTGACGGCGGTGCTCGGAATGCTCTGGTTTGGTGAGTCGGCGAGCTTCCTTCGACTGGCCGGTCTAAGCTTCATTGTTTTGGGCGTCATTGCTTTGAACTTGAGTGCCCGATAAGTCGTCGGACACGCATTTTCAAAGACTGATTCACGCTTCAGCGAACGGCTGCAAAGGGACCGAAGCGGACTTGTTTGCCTTAAGCCGAGCAGCGTCGAGGACCCAATGCTGGCAAGCCAGAACCCCGTTTTTGCGTCGATGTTGCGTCCTGGGTATGCGATCCAAACAGGCCCTACGCCGCCAGCACATCCTGCAGCGCCCGCGTGGCAGCCACCGCCCCCAGGCTGGATTCGGTGAAGCCGCCATGCAGCACCACCCCGGTTGATGCCTGCTTCGCCTCATGCTTGGCCACGGCGGCCAGGTTGGCCACTTCTTCGGCATGCCGAAAGCGCCCGGGCGTGATGCGCACGGCACCAATGGACAGCGTGGTGCACGGAAAGAACCGCTGCACGCCATGCCGGTCCTCGGCATGGATGCCGCCTGCCAGCCGTGCGCTGTCGTCAAACAGCGTGACGGCCTCACGTGCGAACTCGTCCACGATGTTCTTGCAGCGCTGCAGCCAGTTGCTGCTCTGGAAGATCAGCATGAAGTCGTCCCCGCCCACATGGCCCACAAAGTCGCTGCGTGCGTCGCAGTGTGCCGTGGCCAGGCGCGCCACCAGGCGGATCATCTGGTCGCCGCGCCAGTAGCCGTAGTGGTCGTTGAAGGGCTTGAAGTTGTTCAGGTCCGCATAGCAGGCCACGAACTCGGTGCCGCTTTCCAGCAAGCGCTGGATGTGCAGGCTGATGGGGATGTTGCCTGGCAAAAAGGTGAGCGGATTGGCGTGGCGCGCGGCCTCGATACGGGTCTCGGTCACGGCGCGCACCAGCTGGTCGCCGGTGCCCAGGCCCAGGTAGCGGCCGTTGTCGGTGACGATGTAGCCGTCGCTCAGGTAGCGCTGGTCCTGCGAGGTGAGGATGCCAACGAGCTGGTCCACATCGCAGTCCAGCTCGACCACGCGCGGCGCCAGGTTGGCAAACGCCAGGCAGGACTTGCGGCCATGCACCTCGCGGAAGTACGGCGTGGCGTAATGATTCATGAACTGCTGGCGGTTGATGAGGGCCACGGGGCGCAACCCGTCCACCACCGCCAGCGCGTGCAGGTCCGTGTGCTGGCGGAACAGGGCGGCCACGGCGTCGTTGTTGGTGGCGGGCGCTGCGGTGGGCGCCTGCACCACCAGCAGGCTGCGCAGGATGCCTGGGCGCGCGGTCTGCCCCAGGTGCGGCAGCACGGCCACGCGGCGATCGTGCATCACCTCCAGCGCCGCGTCGTCCACCGCCTCGCGCGGCGCCATGGCCGGGCGGCCCAGCAGCCAGCCCTGGCCCAGGGGGATGTCCAGGTCGCGCAGCGCGCGCAGGTCATCGCGGGTTTCGATGCCTTCGGCGATGAGCTGGGTGCCGAACACGTCGGCAATGCCCTTGATGGCCTGCAGCATCTGCAGGTTCTCGGGGTGGTCGCTGATGTCGCGGATGAAGTATTTGTCGATCTTCACGAAGTCGGGCTTCACCTCGGACCACAGCCTGAGGCTGGAGCGGCCATCACCAAAGTCGTCCAGCGCCAGCCGCGCGCCGCAGGCATGCACAGCCTTGATGGCCTGGCGCAGCTGGGGCATGTCGGTCACGCGTTCGTGTTCGGTGATCTCCAGCACCAGCATGCGAGCGCTCAGGCCCAGGCTGCGCACGGTGTTGCCCAGCTCGGTGGCGCCGATCAGCTGGACGCCATGCACCAGCGCATCGGCGCTGATGTTCACAAACAGCCGGCCCGGCGCGTCGTGGCGTCCCCATTGCTCCAGTGCGGTGTAAACGCACAGCAACTCAAAGTCCTGCAGGATGCCCTCGCGGCGGGCCAGCTCCAGCAGTTTGTCGGGGGTGTGCAAGGGGGTGTTCTGGGGGCCCCGGATTAGTGCCTCGTGCGCGTACACCTGGCCCTCGCGCAGGTCGGCCAGGGGCTGGAACACGCAGTACAGCCCGCCCTCGCGCATCAGCCGCGCCAGGGGGCCGGTGCCCTGGCGGGCGGCGGGCGATAGCAGCGCCATCATCGCCTCCAGTCGGCTCCATGGGGTGTTGTGCATGGCTGTTGTGGGTCCCTGAGCAAGGGTGCCGACGATACCGGTGGCGTGTGACAGGCTGGTTACAGCAACGTGACTGGTACTACCGCTGCACAATGCGCGGCATGCACCCAGAAACCCAGCCAGCCAGTCCCTCCCTGCCGGACTACCGCACCCATCCCCGCGCCTTTCTGAAGGCGCTGTTTGATGCCGCAGTGCACAGCGCACAACCCCTGCACGGCATGCGCCAGTGGCTGCCCCAGCCGCCCAGCCGCGAGAGCGGGGGGCGCACCCTGGTGCTGGGCGCGGGCAAGGCGGGGGGCGCCATGGCCCACGCATTGGAGGCCCTGTGGCCGCAGGACGCGCCCCTGTCGGGCCTTGTGGTCACCCGCTACGGGCATGTTCCGCCCCGGCCCGCGGGCGTGCCGCAGCGCATCGAGGTGGTGGAGGCCGCGCACCCCGTGCCCGATGCGGCGGGGCTGGCCGCGGCGCAGCGCATTCTCGATCTGACCCAGGGGCTGACGGAGCACGACCTGGTGCTGTGCCTGATCTCGGGCGGGGGCTCGTCCCTGCTGACCTTGCCCTGCGACGGGGTGACGCTGGAAGACAAGCAGCGCATCAACCGCGCCCTGCTCGACAGCGGCGCGCACATTGGCGAGATGAACTGCGTGCGCAAGCACCTCTCGCGCATCAAGGGCGGGCGCCTGGCGGCGGCCTGTGCGCCAGCGCGCGTGGTCACGCTCACCATCAGCGACGTGCCCGGCGACGACCCGTCAGTGATTGCCAGTGGCCCCACCGTGCCGGATGCGACCACCTGCGCTGATGCGCTGGCCATTCTGGCGCGCTATGGCATCGAGGTGCCCCCAGCCATCCGCACTGCGCTGGAGGCAGGCCGCCTGGAGACGCCCAAACCCGGCGACGACCGTTTTGCCGGGCATGCCGTGTATCTGATCGCCACGCCTCAGCAGGCGCTGGAGGCCGCGGCCGCGCTGGCCCGTTCAGCGGGGCTGCCTGCGCATGTGCTGTCGGATGAGATCGAGGGCGAGTCGCGCGAAGTGGGCAAGGTGCATGCGGCGCTGGCCCGCGCGGTGGCGCGGCGCGGCCAGCCGTTTGCGGCGCCGTGTGTGATCCTGTCG
>NZ_QAIM01000143.1:0-2433 GCF_003061035.1 Acidovorax sp. HMWF018 | reverse complement strand
ATGTTCAGCCCAAAGATGGTTGCCGGGATCAGCACGGCCACAACCCCCAAACTCACCCACAAGTTTTGGCGGATCACCCGCGCCGTGCGCCGCGACAGCGCGACCGCGAAAGGCAACTGGCTCAGGTCGTCGGCCATCAGCGCCACGTCCGCGGTCTCCAGCGCCACATCTGAGCCGGCCGCGCCCATTGCGATGCCCACGGTCGCGTTCGCCATGGCGGGCGCATCGTTGACCCCATCGCCCACCATCGCGACCCTTCCCTTCTCCAGCAACTTCTTGATGGCATCCACCTTGTGTTCCGGCATCAGGTCACCCTGCGCTTCGGTAAGGCCGACGCTCAGCGCCACGGCTTCGGCAACGCGCTGGTTGTCGCCAGAGATCATGATCAGGCGCTCGATTCCGAGCTCCTTAAGGGCTCGCATCACGCAGGCTGCGGCCGGCCGGGGCGTATCCATGACGCCGAGCACACCCAGGTAGCGCTCTCCCAGGCGCACGACCATGGTCGTGCGTCCCTGGGCGATGAGCGCCTCGTTGGCGCGAGCCACCTCCGGCGGCATTGGCGCCCCGCCGATCTCTGAGAACATGGCGGCCTTGCCCACATGCAACATTTCCCCGGCAACTCGTGCCGATACGCCCCGCCCCGTTATGCTCTGCACCGATTCGACGCCGGGTTCGGGGCTGCCTGAAGTCAGTCGCTTTTGTGCGCCTTCGACTATGGCGGAGGCCAGCGGATGGTCGCTGTGCCGCTCCACCGCCACCGCGACCGTCAGCAACTCCGATTCGCTCGAACCGGGGCCGGCAACCACGTCCGTCAGCCGGGGCTTGCCTTCCGTGAGCGTCCCCGTCTTGTCGAACGCAATCGCCGTCAGGGTGCCCAGGTTCTCCAAAGGGCCGCCGCCTTTGACCAGCACGCCGCTGCGCCCGGCGCGAGCCACGCCGCTCAGCACGGCACTAGGCACCGAAATCGCCAGCGCGCAGGGGCTTGCCGCCACGAGCACGGCCATGGCCCGGTAGAAAGTGGTGCTGAACGGCTCGTCGATGACGAAGCCGGCGAACAGCAGAAGAACCACGCCAATGAGGATGACGGGAACGAAAATCCGTTCGAACTTGTCGGTGAAATTCTGCGTGGGTGAGCGCTGCGTCTGAGCTTCGGTGACCAGCTTGACAACGCGTGCCATCGTGGACTCCGTCGAGGCACGGGCCACCATGACTTCGATAGCGCCGGGTCCATTGATCGTGCCTGCGAACACCTTGTGCAGTGCGGCAACCTTCTCGAACGCCCGCAACGCCGCCTGTGGATCGTCGACCGGCCGCTTGTCCACGGGCACGCTTTCACCGGTGACGGGGGCCTGGTTCACGCTTGACTCGCCACGCACCACGAAGCCGTCGGCGGGCAGCCGCTCGTTCGGCTTGACGAGCACCACGTCGCCCACTACGAGTTGCGCCACCGCGACCTGTTCCGTGCTGCCGTCGGGCCGTTTCACCAGCGCAGTTTCGGGCGCGAGCTTGGCCAGCGCTTCAATCGCCTTGCGTGCCCGCCCCATGGCGTAATGTTCCAGCGAGTGGCCAAGACTGAACAGGAACAGGAGCAGGCCTCCTTCGGCCCATTGACCGAGTGCGGCTGCGCCCGCGGCGGCAACGAGCATCAGCGTGTCGATCTCGAAGCGCTTCGCGCGGATGTTCTCGATCGCCTCTTTAAGCGTGTAGTAGCCGCCGAAGACATACGCGGCGACGTAAAAGCCCTTGCTGACGAGTTCGGGCGCGAGGTCGCGCCACGCAAGCAGCCAGCCGATGAGCACCATGAGGCCCGCCAGCAACGCAAAGATCAATTCGGACTTTTCTCCGAAGGGCCCGCCATGGTCATGGGCATGGCCCGCGCCGGCGTGATCCGCATGGTCGTGGTCATGGTCCTTCCCGTCGGCATGGTCATCGTGACCGTGCTCGGCATGCGCATGACCCTGGTGCGGCGTTGGCGCGTCATCGTGCGCATGGCCGCCCTCATGCGCACGGCCGTCGTGCGAATGCACGCCTTCACCGTGTTTCGCCGGGGCCGAGCTCGCTGGCTTCAGGGGAAGCCCAAGCATTTCGAGTTCGGACCTGACCTTCGCTTCATCGACCAGCGACCGGTCGAATTCGATGCGAACGGAACCCGTGGTTGAAACTTCCGCCTCGACCACGCCCTGGAGTGCGGAGATCTTGTCGCTCAGGCGCCTCGCGGCGCGCGCGTGCTGGGTCGATGTGTGGAACGCCAGATGCGCGAAGCGTTCGCCCAGCTCGGCGCCCGATGAGGCAGCGAGTTCGCGCACACGCTGCAGCGAGATCGTGTCGGGCCGGTAGTGAATGCACAACTGAGGCGGCTGCGAACCCCCGGCGTTGGCGACATGCACCTCACTGATGCCGTTGCGACCTGAGAGCAGCGAGATGAGCCGCGCC
>NZ_QAIM01000668.1:3887-25675 GCF_003061035.1 Acidovorax sp. HMWF018 | reverse complement strand
ATCTGCCGCAGCACCTAAGCACCACCACAAACCACCCCATCGACCCCAACACTTTTGCGCTCAGGTCTCAGTAGCGAAGCCCTCGACTATAGCACGACTTTCAGGGCCGGCAAGAAAAATCAGACTCGCCACTTTTCTAGCAGCTTCTCCGGACTCAGGCTGTCGTAGCCCTCAAAGGGCTGGTGGATCCAAGGATTGCTCGGCAAAAACTCCACGGAGTAATCTGGAGAAAAGGTCGATAGACCCTTCGTCCAGATCACGGCGCTACGTAGCTCGGTGATGGGCGCGTAGTTGGTCTTAAGCATGTTGATCACCGCGTGCAAGGTGTGCCCTGAATCAGCCAGATCATCGACCAAGAGCACGCGCCCTGCAATTTCACCCTTGGGCGTGGTGATAAAGCGTGCAATATCAAGATGTCCTTGCACCGTTCCTGCCTCGGCACGGTAGGAGCTCGTAGACATGATCGCTAACGGCTTATCGAAGATACGACTGAGAATGTCACCTGGGCGCAACCCACCGCGAGCGAGACAGAGAATGGTGTCGAACGCCCAACCCGACTGATGAACTTTCAGCGCCAACTTTTCGATGAGGCTGTGGTACTCGTCATAGCTGACATAGAGGTGTTTTCCGTCTTCGGTCAACATAGTGGATGATTCCTGAACAATTGGCGTTTACTTGATGGCAGCAGGGCAAACTACAGGTCAGACAGCGACATAAGGATGACGCATCATGATCGTATGGTCGCGATCAGGACTGGTTGAGATCATGTCGATCGGAACCCCTGTCACTTCTTCGATGCGCTCAAGATAGCGGCGCGCACTTTCGGGCAGTTTGTCGTACTCGGTCACCCCTACGGTGGAATCACTCCAGCCAGGTAGCGTTTCATAAATTGGCGTGCACCGAGCGATGTCCTCTGCGCCCATGGGAAGCAAATCAATACGCTGACCGTCGAGCTCGTAGCCTGTGCACAGCAACAACTCGTTCAACCCGTCCAGCACATCCAGCTTGGTGATGCAAAGGCCAGTAAGACCATTGACTTGGGCGCTGCGCTTCAACAAAGCTGCATCAAACCAGCCACAGCGACGGCTACGCCCCGTTGTCACTCCCTTTTCAGCGCCCACCGTGCTCATGTGATAACCGGGCGTACCAGGCACTTCCCAATCCAACTCTGTGGGGAAAGGCCCGCCACCCACACGGGTGCAATACGCCTTGGTGATACCGAGGATGTAATGAAGCATGCCCGGCCCTACGCCAGATCCCGCAGCAGCGTTCCCCGCCACGCAGTTACTGGAGGTGACATACGGGTATGTGCCATGGTCTACATCCAGCAGGGTCCCTTGAGCGCCCTCAAACAGAAGATTGGCACCCGCGCGATTCGCCTCATTCAGCTCACGCGACACATCAGCCATCATGGGCTTCAGCAACTCTGCATGGCGCATGGCTTCGGCGTACACGACATCAAACTGCACCTTGCCATCCTGGATGTATGGCTTCAGAGCATCGCCAAAAACGAACTTTGCAGAGCCCAGGTACGTGGTGAGCACATGGTTATGCAAATCCAGCAATTCGCGCAGCTTGGAAGCAAATCGCTCAGGGTACTTCAAGTCCTGTACGCGCAAGGCACGGCGGGCAATCTTGTCCTCGTAAGCTGGACCAATGCCACGGCCGGTGGTACCAATCTTCTCAGCCCCCCCCTGCTCTCGGGCCGCCTCACGCGCAACATCAATTGCCGCGTGGAAAGGCAGGATCAGCGGGCACGCCTCACTGATGCGCAGGCGCGAACGAACCTCGACACCGGCTTTCTCAAGCCCCTCAATTTCCTCAAACAACTTCGCTGCAGAAAGCACCACGCCATTGCCGATGTAGCACTTGACCCCAGGGCGCATGATGCCGCTCGGGATCAAATGCAGCGCCGTCTTCACACCATTGATCACCAGTGTGTGGCCAGCGTTGTGCCCCCCCTGGAAACGCACAACCCCTTGAGCGCTCTCCGTCAGCCAATCGACCAACTTGCCTTTGCCTTCGTCGCCCCACTGGGTACCGACCACCACTACGTTGCGACCTTTGGTTGCTTTCATCTCAAACCCAATTCAAATGACAATTGCTCAAACAGCCTGCACGACCCAACGGCCCGCAACCCGAACCAGTTCACGATCACAGTGGAACTCATCCACCTCACTCTCGTGCCCTGGCAAAACACACACCACTGTTTCCCCAGCGGACCGAAGCTCTCCAATCGCTGCATTCACATCCGCAGCCTCGCCCCAGGGAGCACGAATGGCAGCTTTCAGCGCACGGGGTGGCACCACGCCAACCACCTGCTTGATGTCCAAACTGAATCCCGCCGCAGGACGATTACGGCCAAACACTGCCCCCACCTCGTCGTACCGGCCGCCGCGCACCAGGGCATCGCTGGCACCCGGCGCATAGATCGCGAAGCGCGCACCGCTGTAGTAGGCATATCCACGCAAATCAGCCAAGTCGAAAGTGACAGAGGCTCCGTCAAGACGCGACGCCAACCACTTCAAATTTGATAGCACTTGAGACACACCAGAAATGCGCTTCAGCGCATTTTCAGCCTCAGCCAGAACAGCAGAGTCTCCATATAACTGGACAAGAGCGAGAAGGCCTTGCCGAGAATCCTCAGGAAAGCCACGCGTCAAGACTCTCAACTCTCCCGCATCCTTGGCCGCCAAAGCAGAATGAATTCTGCTGAGCAGTTGCGGGCTCACGCTCACACCAGCCAACAGGCTTCGGACGATGCGCACGTCCGCAAGATCAATGGTTGTGTCGCGTACATTGGCAACTCGCAAACACTCCCGAGATAACTGCAAAGCCTCAAGATCGGCCTCCAGCCCGGTATGCCCATAGATTTCGGCACCAAACTGAAGAGGCTCGCGGGTGGCATGCGGGCGGTCAGGACGCGTGTGCAACACAGGACCACAGTAGCAAAGACGTGTCACACCTTTGCGATTGAGCAAATGCGCATCGATGCGAGCAACCTGCGGAGTCGTATCAGCTCGCAGCCCCATGGAACGACCAGATAGCTGGTCCACCAGTTTGAAGGTTTGCAGATCCAGCGCTTCGCCAGTGCCCGTAAGGAGAGATTCCAGATGCTCCAACAGCGGGGGCATCACCAACTCATAACCATAACAACGGGCTGTATCAAGCAGCCCGCGACGCAATTCTTCGATGTGCCGCGCTTCAGACGGCAAGACATCGGCAATGTGATCCGGAAGGACCCAAGCAGACATGGAGAAAAGGGGAGGCTGTTAAAACCGTGATTCTACCGGGACCGGGCGAGACTCCCCAAGGAATCTCCTAGTCGAGAGGTGTGACAGCGTTCAGAAACAAAGCATCAGAAGACCCGCAGCAAGGGCCAACAATGCGAAAAAGCGTATTTGGCCATCCTGCAATTGAGCGATCTGTGCAACTGTACGTTTCCAGACCTGGGGGGACAAAAAAGGCAAAAAACCCTCAATTACCAGGACCAAGGCAAATGCCGTCCAAAGACTGTCCCACATCATTCACCTCTCACAACCAGCGCCACTTGTTTACTTGCGTGGAGCAACAGGCGCCGATGCAGACGCTGAGCCGCGAAAGACCTTGAAGAAGTCAGAGGACGATGGGTCCAGCACCATCACATCGCTTTTCTTATTGAAACTGCCCTTGTACGCCTCGAGACTGCGATAAAACTGGGCAAATTGAGGATCTTTGCCAAACGCTTCGGCGTAGATGCGGGCCGCTTCCGCGTCGCCCTCACCCTTCAGCTTTTGAGCATCCCGATAGGCATTGGCGATTGTGATCTCGCGCTGACGATCTGCGTCTGCACGAATCTTTTCGCCTTCTGCAGCACCTGTAGACCGCAACTCGTTGGCCACGCGCTTTCGCTCCGCTTCCATGCGCCGGTACACAGATTCAGTGATGGCTTCCACGTAATCAACACGGGTAATACGCACATCCACCACATCAACCCCCCAGGGCTTGGAACCACGAACTGTCTCCAAGACTTCGCGCTTGACATCAGCCATCAGCGCTTCGCGTTTGAGTGAGAGTAGCTCTTTCACCGTGCGCTTGTTGATTTCCTCCTGGAAAGCATTGCGAACCACCCGATTGAGCTGCATGGCGCCCGCCGTCTCATCCAGCCCAACGTTGCGAATGTACTCAGTGGGCTCGGAAATGCGCCAGCGCACATACCAGTCGATAACGACACGCTGCTTTTCAGCAGTCAACATGGGCTCGGTGTCCGTGCTGTCCAAGGTCAGCAAACGCTTGTCTATGTAGGTGACGTTCTGAAATGGAGGAGGCAGCTTGAAATTGAGGCCAGGCTCCGTGATCACTTCTTTGATCTGACCCAGTGCATACAACACTCCAAACTGCCGCTGGTCCACAACAAAAAGCATGGAGCTCATGAGAGCAAGCACCACCAGAAGGGTGGATGCAATAAAACCGACTCTGTTCACGAACTACTCCTAGCGGGATTCACGTTCACGGGTGCGGCTGGTGTCGCGCGCGCGAGCGTCATTCGAAAAGGTTGGTGCGGGTGTTGCTGGTGACACCGCTGGAGGCACGCTGGTGGCCGCAGGCGCATCCAGCGCTCCGGACCCGCTTGCTACGCCTTGCATAATTTTGTCGAGCGGCAGGTACAGCAAATTGGAGCCTTGACGCGACTCCACCAGCACCTTGGTCACGTTGCCATAAATCTGCTGCATCGTGTCCAGATACATACGATCACGGGTTACCTGCGGAGCCTTCTGGTACTCCGCCAAAATAGAAGCAAACCGTTGCGAGTCACCTTGAGCCTGCGCAACGATCCTCGCCTTGTACGCAGCAGCCTCCTCGTTCAGACGAGAGGCAGAGCCCACAGCGCGTGGAATCACATCATTCGCGTAAGCCTGTGCCTCGTTTTTGGCACGCTCGCGCTCCTGTCCAGCTTTGAGGACATCATCAAAGGAGGACTGCACCTGCTCAGGCGGCCGCACACCGCCCTGCTGCAAATTGATGCCAACAACTTCGACGCCAACTTTGTAACGGTCCAATATGGTCTGCATGAGCGCGCGAACGCGAGGCGCAATCTGATCCCGCTCTTCAGCCAATGCCGTGTCCATGCGCATCTTGCCCACCACCTCGCGAACGGCGGTCTCAGCTGCTTGAACCACGGCATCTGAGGGATTCTTGCTTTCGAAAAGCCATGCCCTGGCATCGCTCAGGCGATACTGAACGGCAAACTTGATCTCCACGATGTTTTCGTCTTCGGTAAGCATCGCGGACTCTCTCAAGCCCGTGCTTTTGATGACGGTGTCCCTCCCCACATCAGCGGAGCGAATTTGTGTCACAAAAACCAGCTCATGACGCTCAATTGGGTAAGGCAAGCGCCAGTTAAAACCTGCACCCACGGTGCTTTTGTACTTGCCGAATTGCGTAATGACGGCTTGCTGACCTTCTTGCACTATGAAAAAACCTGTGCCCATCCAGATCACGAACGCAATGCCAGCAATCAAACCAACACCCACACCGGCGCTTTTCATATCAGGTTGAAAGCCACCGCCAGCCCCTCCTCCCGGGCCACGGCCAGAACCATTCTTTCCCCCGAACAGACTGCCAAGCTTGCGATTAAGGTCACGCCAGAGCTCGTCGAGATCAGGCGGCTGCTGGCCATTGCTTGGCCGCTGATCCCCACCCCTCTGACCTGCGGGTGGCGCTGCAGGTCGATCCTCAGGGCGCACGTTACCGTCCTCCGACTTATCATCCCCGCGACCCCAGCGTGGATCGTTCAGATTGAACATGCCCCGAATACGGTCCGGCAATGAAGCCCAGCGTAGGGTGCGAGTATGAAAATTCATGCGCAAAATCTCTGGTTCTCTGATGGCGTCATTCGATCATGCATTGTGCCCAATCAGGGCAACACATCCGGCAATTCAAGGGCGTCTGCTGGGGTCATATCCTCACGCGTAGCCAGCAACCTATCGGCCAAAGCGCGGCGCAGATCATCAAGACCTTCTCCAGATCGAGCACTTACGAACAGACGGGAAAGCGACTGCCCCCCCACTTCGTATTGGTCTACCAGCAGGGAGGGGCGTCGCTCTTCGGGCAATGCGTCAAGCTTGTTGAACACCAGTATCTGCGGGATATCCGAGGCACCAATTTCCAGCAACACCCGCTCCACCTGCGCCATCTGCTCCGGGAAATCCGGGTTGGAAGCATCCACCACATGAAGCAGCAGATCTGCATCGACAGCCTCTTGCAGCGTAGCCTGAAAGGCATCCACCAATCCGTGCGGGAGATCCCGGATAAAGCCCACCGTATCGGACAGAGAAACAGATCGCGCCGCATCTGCCAGATACAACTGGCGTGTTGTAGTGTCTAGCGTGGCAAAAAGTTGATCCGCTGCATACGCTCGCGCTTTCACCAAAGCATTAAAAAGCGTGGACTTACCCGCGTTGGTGTACCCAACAAGCGAAATATTGAAGGTATCGCGCCTCTCGCGCTGGCGCCGCTGCGTGGAGCGCTGACGCTTGACCTTGATCAAGCGCTCTCTGGTGCGCTTGATCGCGTCACCAATCATCCGTCGATCCAGCTCGATCTGCTTTTCACCCGGACCGCCCCGGGCACCGATACCGCCAGTCTGGCGCTCCAGGTGAGACCAGCGCCGCACCAGCCGTGTACTCACATACTGCAGCTTGGCGAGCTCAACCTGAAGCTTGCCTTCGTGGCTTCGCGCACGTTGCGCAAAGATCTCCAGAATCAACAACGTGCGGTCATTAACGGGAAGCTCGATATGACGTTCCAGATTACGCTGCTGCGCGGGGCTGAGTGATTGGTCAAACAGCACCTCCAATGCCCCATGCATCTGGGCCAAGGTGCGAATTTCATCCGCTTTGCCAGAGCCAATAAAGAGTGCCGCGTCCGGCGCTTTCCGCTTGCACGTAATGCGAGCAACAGGCCGTAAACCCGCCGTCTGGGCGAGCAGTCCCAACTCTTCCAACTCAGCATCGAAGTGGGGGAGACTAAAATCAACGCCCACCAGCAACACCGGCGTCATAGCGGACGAGGATGCGGAAGCCGAACTCAAAGCCAACCACCCTCTCTCTGCTCTACCTCGCTCAGAAAGCGAGCCCCGCTACCAGACAACAACTCAAGGGTTGCTGTTGTCAGCATCAGGGGTTTCTGAGGTAGAGAAATTGACCGCCCGACCTGGAACGATCGTAGAAATCGCGTGTTTGTAAACCATCTGCGTCACAGTATTGCGCAGCAACACCACATACTGGTCGAAAGACTCGATTTGCCCCTGCAGCTTGATCCCGTTGACCAAATAAATGGACACTGGAACATGCTCCCGACGCAATGCGTTAAGGAAGGGGTCTTGCAAAAGCTGGCCTTTATTGCTCACGATATTCTCCGTGTTCAAGTGTTGTTGTAAACCAGCACCTTACCACAGCCAGACGCACGCTCTGGCTTTAACACACATGGCCCCTCGACTGAAGAGCCTTTGTCGTCAGGCCTCGTCTTTGTCCGCAAAAGGATTGTGCGAAGTTTTCATCTCAATGCGCAAAGGGGTCCCCACAAGATCAAACTCCTTGCGGAAGCGCCCTTCCAAGAATCGCTTGTAAGCATCAGTCACGTGCTCCAGCGAGTTACCATGGATCACGATCACAGGCGGATTCATGCCGCCTTGGTGCGCATACCGCATTTTGGGGCGGAACATCCCCGCCCTCTTGGGGCTTTGGAACTGAACTGCCTCCAGCAACAGTCGGGTGAGCACTGGCGTGGACATCTTGCAGGTGGCCGCCCGGTGGGCCTGGGCAATAGATGTCCATAGAGGGCCAAGCCCCTGACGCTTCTTCGCAGAAATGAAGTGCAACGAAGCAAACTTCAAAAACGCTAGCCGCGTCTCAATGGAGCGCTCCAAGAGCTGCCGTTGGTAGTCATCCACGGCATCCCATTTGTTCACCGCCAGAACCACAGCGCGGCCACTTTCCAGAATATAGCCCGCGATATGGGCATCCTGGTCCGTTACCCCCTGGGTGGCATCGAGCAATAACAGCACCACATTTGCGGACTCGATGGCTTGGAGCGTTTTCACTACCGAGAATTTTTCGATAGCCTCAAACACCTTCCCCTTGCGGCGCAGTCCTGCAGTATCCACCAGCTCAAAGCGCTGGCCATTGCGCTCAAAAGGCACAGTGATGGCATCGCGGGTCGTACCGGGCATATCAAATGCCACCAGTCGCTCTTCGCCAAGCCACGTGTTGATCAGGGTGGACTTACCCACGTTGGGGCGCCCCGCCACGGCAAGCTTGATTACGCCCTTGTCCAACGCCGTATCCGAATCGTCAGGCTCAGGCAGATTGAGCGGCTCCAGCGCAATGTCAACCAAACTGCGTATGCCCTGCCCGTGCGCCGCAGACACAGGATAAACCTCGCCCAGCCCCAGCTCATAGAACTCCGCCAGTTGGACGCCCTGGAGCATGCCCTCCGCTTTGTTGGCGACGAGCACGCAAGGCTTGCCCAAGCGACGCAAGTAATTGGCAATGTCGTGGTCTTGCGCGGAAACACCTGCACGGGCATCCACCACAAAAATCACCACGTCCGCCTCTGCGACGGCCTGCTGCGTTTGTTTGGCCATCTCGCGGTAGATGCCGCTGGAAGCGTCGGGTTCGAAGCCACCGGTATCAATGACGATGTACTCGTGTTTTCCCTGCTTGCCGTTACCGTAGTGCCGGTCACGCGTAAGTCCCGCAAAGTCAGCGACGATAGCGTCACGCGACTTGGTCAGACGGTTGAAGAGCGTGGACTTGCCGACATTCGGACGCCCCACGAGGGCGATAACTGGCTTCATTGAATAAGACCGATCAATCTGGACGGAATCCGTAAATGCCGCCATTGCGGGTAACAACCACCAGGGTATCTGCAGCCACGACTGGGGCAGCAGCGATGGCAGACCCATCTGTCGCCAGCCTGTTCAGGGGCGAACCATCTGTACGAGACAGCAAATGCACCAAACCCGAGTCGTCACCGACGACTACCGAGCGCCCTAGAAGCAACGGCGCCGTGAGTTTGCGGTATTTAAGTCGATCGATACCCCACAAGCGTGAACCATCCGCGCGGCGCCACGCAACAAGAGTGCCATTGCTCTCAGAGCCAAAAATGGCCTCTGCATCGCCGTGAACGCCTTCTGCTCCGCTAGCAGGCTGCGTCCAGACGGTCGTTCCCCTTGCCGTGTTCACACAACCCACAGCAGCTTGAAAGGATCGAGCGCACACTGTTTCTCCCACACGGCTCGTGCGCCCCACCAACTCGACAAGGCGCTCCACATCATTGGTGCCCCGTGCGCTGGCAATGGGAGTCTCCCATCGTACACTGCCATTGTCAGGATTCAATCCGACCAAACGGCCTGACAACCCCACCACCAGTGTGTCACCCACAGCGGTCAAGACACCAGCCTGGCGCAATATCAAAGGCTCGCCGGGGCGCTGCTGGGACCAGAGACGACGACCTGTCGACAAATCATAGGCAGACACGGATCGATCTGCCGACAACACGAAAACACGACCGCCTGCAACCAGAGGTGGTGTGAATACCTGAGCAGCGAGCGTCTCACGCCAGCGCTCACGCCCCCCATCAATAACGATCAGTGCATTGTTACGCGAGACCACCGCCGCGAACTTGCCATCGCTACCCACAGCTGCCGACAGAGGCTCAGCCAGCGCTGCTCTCCAGATATCCCCCCCCGTACGCGCATCCAGGGCTGCCACCGCACCATCAGCTGACGCGACGGTCACCACATTGCCAGCAACATGGACCTCCAATGGCAATCCAGCCACATTGCCAAGGCGCGCAGTCCATGCTTGCCGCACGCCCAGAACGGCCACATTGGCTCCGAGGTCGGCAGGCACAGGCTTAGACTTGTCGGCGCTCCACAAAGAACAACCGGCCAACGTGGCAGCCACTAGTGCTACCACCAGACCGCGCACAGAAAATTGGTGCCCTGACCTTGCGTTGATAGGCGACGACATGGTTATTTGGACTCCGCAGGTGTTGCGGTTGAAGAGACAGCAGAAGCCACATTCACACCTTGCAGCGAGACACCCAGCGCGTTCAGCTTGATTTCCACCAGACGGCGGTACTCGACACTGTCTTCGAACCCCTTATATGCCTTGGTGTACTCAGCAATCGCGTCCTGACGCTTGTCCTGGAGCATCAGGACGTCACCCTTGCGGTCCGCCACAACAGAGGAGAATTCCGGCGCGAAACTGCTGGATAGTTGCTTGAGTGCTTCGTCATAGTTCTTTTGATCCATGAGCACACCAGCCAATCGCAACTTGGCCAAGGCCTTGAGGCCCTCGTCTGACGATTGTTCTGCAACCCACATAAGCGCCTCTTTGGCGCCTTCGACATTACCAGTGCCCTGCATGGCCTTGGCGAGGGTCAAGCCTGCCTGCCCAGCTTGGACAGTCCCTGCATATTTAGACTTCAGATCTGCAAAAGCTTGTTCCATGCGGACGTTATCGGCAGACCGCGCAGCCACATCCACAGCATCAAACAACGCAGCCGCCTGCGTGGCCTGCCGGGTTTGCCAGTACTGGTAACCGTTCCAAGCAGCCGCTGCACCTGCAACGACAATGACCACGGAGCTGATCAACGTGCCCCAGGTGTTCCAAAAATGCTTGAGCTGGTCTAGCTGCTCTTGTTCTTCAAGGTCGAGATGATTTGCCATGGAATGTGATTTGGTTAGCGGGTGGATTGTAGGGTGGCCGACCATTGCGCGACCAAGTCCAGCGGGCGCTCGGTTTGCTCACCTGCGCCATCACGCAAGGCTTTGACAGTCACCATGCCACGAGACAGCTCATCATCGCCAAACACCAGCGCGTGCATTGCACCACTGGCATCAGCCTTCTTGAATTGCGATTTCATACTGCCCATGCCCTCCAGCGAAGGGGCCGCGTGCATCTGGACACGAACACCATGTTGGCGCAATTGCTCGACAGTAGCCACAGCCCGAGGTAACGCGGCCGCCGAAGGGACAATGGCATAGACGTCCGGAAGCAGCAAAGGGGTGGCACTTTGCTGCTCCTTGAGCAACTCCAGTACCCTTTCGACCCCCAACGCCCAACCCACCGCCGGTGCGGCCTTGCCACCGATTTGTTCGATCAAGTAGTCGTAGCGCCCCCCACCGCAGATCGTGCCCTGCGAGCCCAACTGATCCGTCACAAACTCGAACACAGTGAGGTTGTAGTAGTCCATCCCACGCACCAGGCGAGGATTGACAGTCCAAGCTATCCCGTTGGCATCAAGAATGGCCTTGACGGCATTGAAATGCGCCAAAGACTCCTGACCCAGAAAGTCAATCAACCGAGGCGCTGCTTCCACCAGCGACTGCATCGCGGGATTCTTGGTGTCGAGGATGCGCAGAGGGTTGCTGTGCAGCCGCCGACGCGCCTCCTCATCAAGAGCATCGACGTGCTGTTCCAGATACGCGATCAATGCAGCACGGTGAGCCTTGCGCTCGTCCGGCTGCCCCAAACTGTTGAGTTCCAGACGCACATTCTGCAGGCCAAGGTCGCGCCACAGGGCACTCGCCAGAAGAATCAACTCGGCATCGACCTCGGCACCCGGAAACCCCAGTGCCTCGGCGCCGATCTGGTGAAACTGGCGGTAGCGTCCGCGTTGGGGACGCTCATGACGAAACATGGGGCCCATGTAGTACAAGCGCTTACCGCCGTCGTACAACATGGAGTGCTCTGCAACCGCACGCACCACACCAGCTGTCGCTTCGGGGCGAAGCGTCAGCTGCTCCCCATTGAGACGGTCCTCAAACGAGTACATCTCTTTCTCGACAATGTCGGTGACCTCGCCCAATCCACGTACAAACAACGGTGTGGGTTCGACAATGGGTGTGCGGATATTGCGATAGGCGTAGCGCGCCATCAGGTCGCGCACCTTGGCCTCCAGCCACTCCCAACGGGCAGATTCCGGAGGCAGGATGTCGTTCATGCCCTTCACCGCAACCAGCTTCTCTGGTTTGGACGAGGGACTGCTTTTTTCGTTACTCACAGCGCTTCTTTTCTATGTCTGGCAGAAATTTACATAAGCTGGACAGACCACCTCCCGAGGCTTTACGGTGCGGGTGGCTGCAGCACTACCGGTCAAGCAGCAGACACCCCGGCGCCAAAACGCTTTTCGATGTACTGCTCGACGATGCGATGGAATTCATTGGCGATATCGTCACCGCGCAGAGTCATTGCCTTCTCGCCATCAATGAAGACAGGGGCGGCAGGCGCCTCACCCGTCCCCGGCAGACTGATTCCAATGTCTGCGTGCTTGCTTTCACCCGGGCCATTGACGATGCAGCCCATAACTGCAACCCGTAGCGATTCCACACCCGGATAACGCACGCGCCACACAGGCATTTGCGCACGCAGGAAATCGTCGATTTGCTTGGCCAGGTCCTGAAAGGTGGTGCTGGTGGTACGGCCACATCCCGGGCAAGCGGTAACGCTGGGCACAAAAACCCGCATGCCCAAGGCCTGCAAGATTTCGGATGCCACAACCACCTCTTGGGTACGCGCCTCGCCGGGCTGGGGTGTCAACGACACACGAATCGTGTCGCCAATACCCTCTTGCAGCAGCACAGACAATGCGGCCGCCGAAGCAACCGTTCCCTTGGTACCCATACCGGCTTCGGTGAGACCCAGGTGCAAAGCGTAGTCGCAACGGCGTGCCAACTCGCGGTACACCGAAATCAGATCCTGCACTCCGCTGACTTTGCACGACAAGATGATCTGGTTGCCGTCCATCCCCATGGCCTCTGCACGACGTGCAGATTCAATGGCCGATGTGATGAGGGCCTCGTACATGACCTGACGAGCCTCCCATGGATTGCTGCGGCGGCTGTTCGTATCCATCAGCTCAGCCAGCAACTCCTGATCGAGACTGCCCCAGTTGACACCGATGCGCACAGCCTTGTTCCAGCGCATGGCAGCCTCGATCATTTGACCAAATTGCTTATCGCGCTTGTCACCTTTGCCCACATTGCCAGGGTTGATTCGGTACTTGGACAAAGCCTGGGCGCAGTCCGGAAACTCGGTGAGCAGGCGGTGTCCGTTGTAGTGAAAATCGCCCACCAAGGGAACGTTCTCACCCATGCGATCCAGTTGCTCTCGGATGTACGGTACCGCTGCAGCAGCTTCTGGCGTATTAACGGTGATGCGGACAAACTCCGACCCCGCCTGAGCGAGCTCCTTGACCTGAATCGCGGTCCCAATGGCATCGACGGTGTCGGTGTTGGTCATGGACTGCACGCGCACGGGAGCACCCCCCCCCACGGTCACCACACGCGAACCCCAGACAACTTTCGCTTGGCGCGAACGTCTAGGTAAGGGCGAAGCAATCGCCACCGGCCCAAAATCAATCGGGGAGTTTTCCACTATTTCACCTCGAAACGCGCCACGTTTTCACGGGCGACCGCCGTCAGATCAAACGGCTTTCCTCGAACAACCACTTCCGTCGCGTCAGCGCGACCGACAATCACTGCCAGGGGCGTGGGTGCCGACACCGATACCGACTCTCCCGCCGCCAGATTGCGTTGCAACGCCAGTGCACCATTGGCATCGCGAACTTGCACCCATGACGCACCGCGCGCGCGCAGCACCAGGGGACCGGAGGGAGCATCTGCCGCGCCATCAGCGGCCGAAACAGCGCCCGCAGACACGCCACTGCCAGCGGCAGCAGGCGCTGGAGGTGCAGCGGTAGGTGGCGCAGCAGACACAGGCACCGAAGCCGCCGAAGCAGCGGCGGGCGATGCAGAAATAGATGCATCGGCGGGGCGCTCCACCGTTGGTGGCACCACTGCAGGTGCAGGCTCGGAGGCATTGGCCGGCAAAGCATCTGGCACCGCAACGGGCACTGGATCGGAAGAATCCCCTGGCGTGGAATGCCGAGGGACAAAGAACAAAACCACAGCTCCCACCAACAGTGCAAGAACGACCAACACCACCGAACGCGAGCCGGAACCTGAACCCGCGAATGACGCCGAAGAGGACGACGAAGATTTGCCGGCACTACCCTTCACAGGTGCATTGATACCCGCGCTGTCCACAGACAGACGAGGACTTTGACTTTGGGGAAGCAAAGACAAAATGGGCGCTGGGTCAATTTTGAGGGTACGGCAAACACTCGAAGCCAGCGCGCGCACAAATACGGTGTCAGGCAGCACTGTGTAGTTATCTGCCTCCAGGGCTTCCAACTTGCTGACGGGTACTTTCAACGCAACCGCTAGGGCTGCGATGTGCATGCCTGCCGCCTGCCGGGCCTCCTTGAGCAAGCCGCCCGCCGTCACTCCGCTCTCCACCACCTCACTCATTGAAAGCCCCACGTTCGTATGCACCCAGCTCCCTGGAATCCGGGAAGCGCTTGCGCAACTGAGCAGCCAGTTGCCTCATTGCCACGGTGTCGCCCAAAGCCCGCTCCACCTTGATGCCCAGCCACAACGATTCAGAGTTGGCGAAATCGCTGTTGTTGAGCCGTCGAATGTAAAACTGCGCACGCGACAACTCGTTGCGCCGCAGCAAGAGCGCTGCGAGGTGATAACCGACCACCGGATTCGCAGCATCGAATTCATAGGCCTTCAAGAAAGACTGTTCCGCTTCGGGAAACTGTCCCGCCCCTGACTGGCACAGGCCACGGGCCATCCACGTTTTGCCACGCGCTGTATAGGCGGGGTTGGCAATGGCTCGGACAAAATATTGGTCGGCCTCCACGTACTTTTGCTGCTGGCACATCAGCCAGCCATAGTTGTGCAGTACGTTGGAGTCATTTGCCCTTAGCGACAAGGCACGGCGGAAACTGTCTTCGGCCTGTGCATAGTCACTCAGGCGCATGTAAATCAGGCCACGAAGATTGAAAGCATCGGCATAAGAAGGATCTGCAGCCAGCGACTGCTTGACTTCATCCAGTGCGACCGCTGTTTGCCCCAATTCAAAATAGTTGGAGGCCAACTCCAGCCGGATGCGAGCGCGGCGCCGCGACTCAGGCTCATCGGACGGAGTCACCAAGCCTGCATCGGCGTCACTGACTGCAGACGATGCGTTTGTTGCACACCCCTGGAGCGCCCATATGCAAACCACCGCACTGCATGCCGTGAGTGTCCAGCGGCCAATATGCTGCCAGCGTCCAACCATTCCCGCCATGTAGAGCCTCCTTGAAGTTTGCCAACTGCCTGATCAAGTCACCGGTTTGAGCACGATTGTGCGCTGCTTTGCCATGCGTTCTGCGGCCCGGGTACGATCTTTGACATCCCCAGCCAATTGACCGCACGCCGCGTCAATGTCATCACCGCGCGTCTTGCGCACCGTGGTGATAATGCCCGCGTCACTGAGTATCTTGGCAAAGGCCTGCACCTGATTTTGCGGGGACCGCAACAGCCCTGATGCGGGAAACGGATTAAAAGGAATCAGATTGAACTTGCAGCGAATACCACTGCGCTTGACCAACTCGATCAGTTGGCGCGCATGCTCCGTCTGGTCGTTAACACCATCAAGCATGCAGTATTCGAACGTGATGAAGTCACGGGGTGCATGCGCCAAATAGCGGTTGCAAGCGTCCAGCAACTCCTCGATCGGATACTTGCGATTGAGCGGAACCAGGTTGTCGCGCAGTGGGTCATTGGGTGCGTGCAGCGACACCGCCAATGCCACGGGACAGTCTTGCGCAAGGCGATCCATCATGGGCACGACGCCCGATGTAGACACCGTCACGCGGCGGCGCGACAGGCCATACCCGTGATCGTCCAGCATTACTTTGAGCGCAGGTACTAATGCCGAATAGTTTTGCAGCGGCTCCCCCATGCCCATCATGACCACATTCGAGATCACACGGTCTTCAGTCTGCAAGCGCTTGCGCAGGGAGTGCTCTGCAAACCACAGCTGGGCGACGATCTCGCCCGTCGTCAGATTGCGACTGAAACCCTGATGGCCTGTAGAACAGAAGCGGCAACCGACAGCGCAGCCCGCCTGCGATGACACACAGAGGGTTCCACGATCATCCTCCGGGATGAACACGGCTTCCACCGCGTTGCCATCACCCACATCAAACAGCCACTTCACAGTGCCGTCCGAGGACACATGCTCTGAAATAACGGGCAGTGACTCGACCTGCGCGCAGCCCTTGAGCTTGTCACGCAAGGCCTTGGCCAAGTCGCTCATGGCGTCGAAATCGCTGGCACCGCGCTGATGAATCCAACGAAACAGCTGGGTGGCGCGGAAGCGCTTTTCCCCCAGCCGCTCGCAAAACGCCGCCAGACCGTCGAGGTCGAATTCCAGCAGATTCGTGCTCATGGTGCCAAACCCACTGGAGACCAGGCATAGGTACCCCCATGACACTGAACTCCCACCAAGGTGGGTGCGGGCATGGGGAGCATCACCATCTCAGCGCGAGTAGATATTCAGGCCGGGGAAGAAGAATGCCACTTCGGCCTGTGCGGTTTCAGCGGCGTCGGAGCCGTGCACAGCGTTAGCGTCGATGCTGTCAGCGAAGTCGGCGCGGATGGTTCCAGCTTCTGCCTTCTTGGGGTCGGTTGCGCCCATGAGTTCACGGTTCTTGAGGATGGCGTTCTCGCCCTCCAGGGCCTGGATCATCACAGGGCCGGAGATCATGAAGTCCACCAGGTCCTTGAAGAAAGGACGCTCTTTGTGCACTGCATAGAACTGCTCGGCTTCCAGGCGCGACAGGTGGGCCATACGGGCTGCCACGACCTTGAGGCCGGCAGCTTCAAAGCGAGCGTAGATCTGACCGATGACGTTCTTGGCCACTGCGTCGGGCTTAATGATGGAGAGAGTGCGTTCGATTGCCATGTTGATTTCCTGAATGGTTGTTGCTGTGATTCGTTTGTCCACCGGACAAAGCCCTCGATTCTAACCGGGGAGCGTGAAGGCAGGAGCACTCAGCGCCCACCACCTCCGCGCCGGGGACCGCCGCCACCGGGGCGTCGTTTGTCCTGGCGGTGGCGCGAGAGGCTGTCCATGCCGATGTAGCCCACCGACGTTTTCATCGGATCGGGCTGTGCCGAGCCCCCACGCTGGCGATCGCCCCCTGCAGCGTTGTTGCCACGGGCAGGGCCCTGGCCACCATCGCGGCGCGGCTTCTGGCCACGGGGACCACCAGGGACGGCAGGCTGCGACATGTCCCGACGCGAGCCATCACCGCGCGGTCCACCACGGCCACGGTTGCGCGGCTTGCCATTGCGCCCGCCAGCACCAGCCCCTTCAGGACGTCCCTCAACAGGCTCGGGGCGCCCAGCACCTGCTGCCTGAACCAGTGCGCGGATATCACTCTCGTCCAGTTCCAGCCAGGCTCCGCGCTTGAGGCCGCGCGGCAGCACCATGGCACCGTAGCGGATGCGGATCAGGCGGCTGACCGCATGGCCCACCGATTCGAGCATGCGGCGTACTTCACGGTTGCGGCCTTCGGAGATGGTGACCCGGTACCAGCAGTTGGAACCCTCTCCACCACCGTCCTCGATGGAGCCAAACGATGCCATGCCGTCATCCAGGCGCACGCCGTCCAGCAGTTTTTGTTTTTCCTCGTTGCTCAGAGCACCCAGCACCCGAACGGCGTACTCGCGCTCCAACCCAAAGCGTGGATGCATCAGTTTGTTCGCCAGCTCGCCCGAGCTGGTGAACAGCAAGAGACCCTCCGTGTTCAGGTCCAGGCGTCCTACCGACTGCCACTTGCCCTGCATGAGTCGGGGCAGCTTGCGAAAGACGGTGGGTCGATTCTGGGGATCGTCATGGGTCACGACCTCGCCCACAGGTTTGTGATACGCGATTACGCGCGCCGGAGGGGGGTCGATGCGATAGCGGATCGGCTTGCCGTTGACCTTGACCTGATCGCCAAACTGAATGCGCTGTCCGATGTGAGCAGGTTCGTTGTTGACCGAAATCCGCCCCTCCAGGATCAATTGCTCCATCTCCAGCCGCGATCCCAGCCCTGCCTGGGCCAGCACCTTGTGCAGTTTAGGTGTCTCGACCTGCGGCAGCAGCACCCGCTTCTGCGGCACCGCGTCTGCGGAGGCATCTTCTTCGTCGAAACGACCGGACACTACATCCTCAAACTGATAGCCCTCAACGACAGGGGCAGCTCTGCGCTTGTCGCGCCCTGCCCCATCAGGACGCTGAGGCCGTTCACGAGATTCGCCACGAGGCCCCCCCCCTGCCTGCCGAGTATTACCCTCGCCTTCGGCCGCCGATACGACCGCCTCAGGAGATATCGAGTCCATGGCGACCGCCTGCACCTGGGCTACAGGCACCTCTGGCGCTGCAGCCTCCAACACAGGCACCGAAGTACCGATCTGCATCGCCACCACGGCTTGAGGCACCGCTTCCTCGGCAAGGACAGCTTCCGCCTTTTTGCGAGGAGCCCGCTTAGCAGCCGGCTTTTTGACAGCAGGTACCGTATCAGCGGCATTCAACCCAGGCACTTCGGCCGGATTTTCGGAGGTCGAGTCGTTCATCAAGTATTTCCCTGGATACCACCCGAGGTATCAACATGGTCGTCGCGGAGATCAGTCTCCACATTCTGAAAAAAATCATCCACGGGTCGCCTGTCACCCATATCAGTCACAGCCTCCACAGACTCCACTGGCTCTTGCCCACCGACTTCGTGCGGCAAAACCGCCAGCAGATCAGGCTCACCCCCGATGGCTCCCTGGGCGGCGGCTGCCATGGCTTCCAACACATTCGCATTGCCTGTCGGGTCATCGAGCACCGGCAGTTGGTCCAGAGACTGCAGGCCCATATCGTCCAGAAACTGGCGGGTCGTGGCGAACAACGCCGGGCGCCCCACCGTTTCGCGGTGGCCAATGACCTCCACCCAACCCCGGTCTTCCAACTGTTTGATGATCAGGCTGTTGACCGTCACACCCCGAATGTCCTCGATATCCCCGCGCGTGACCGGTTGCCGGTAGGCAATGATGGCCAAGGTTTCCATGGTGGCCCGGGTGTAGCGAGGCGGTTTTTCGGGATGCAGACGGTCCAGGTATTCACGCATTTCAGGACGGCTCTGGAAGCGCCATCCCGTCGCCACCTGTACCAGCTCCACCCCACGCTGCGCCCAATCAAGCTGCAATTCCTGCAACAGCACCTTGAGGGTGTCGGAACCCAGCGCGTCATTGAACAACACCCGCAGCTCGCGCACGGGCACGGGCTGCTGCGCGCAGATCAACGCAGTTTCGAGGACCCTTTTGGCATCCACCGTGTTCATGGTTCAGCGATTCCTGGAAAAGTGCCACGCGTTGCAACGGGTGTCACATCAACAGCAGGGGCAATCATTGGTGCACCGCGCAATGGCGCTGGTGCGTTGGTAGAGCCCGGCGGGATTCCGGCTGCGGGCTAGGGCCGTCACGGCCGTTCAGGGCGCATTGTAGCCCAGGCCCCATTCTGACAGCGCCCGGCGCATATCGTCGGGTACAGGGGCACGGAACTCCAGAGGATCCCCCGTCACCGGATGCGCAAAAGCCAACCGGTAGGCGTGCAGGGCCTGGCGTTGCAAGGCCCCGACCGGCGCGCCACCGTACAAGGCATCGCCTACCAAAGGATGGCGCAGAGATGCCATGTGCACACGAATCTGGTGCGTGCGCCCGGTGTGCAAGGTGCACTGCACCCAGCAGCCACGCTCGCTTCCCTCCAGACACAGGAAATCCGTGCGGGCGGTTTTGCCAGGGTGTACCGCCAAGTCCACCACCGCCATGCGCAGGCGATTGCGAGGGTCCCGCCCGATGGGGGCCTCCACCGAGCGGGTCGCCCCCCCCGTCCAGGCACCGTGCGCCATGGCCACGTACTGGCGCTTGACCTTGCGCTCGGCAATCAGCGCCACCAGGGCGTCCATGGTCGCACGGTCCCGGGCGACCACCATAAGACCGCTGGTGTCCTTGTCCAGGCGGTGAACGATACCAGCCCGTGGCACCCGCAGTGCCTTGTCGTCGCGGGCCAGCAGGCCGTTGAGCAAGGTGCCGCTCCAGTTGCCTGGCGCAGGGTGCACAACCAAGCCTGCGGGCTTGTTCACCACCAGCAAGTGCTCGTCTTCGTACACCACATCAATCGCCATGGGCTCAGGCCGGAAGGCCTGGCTTTGGAGGGTGGGCCGCATCTCCAGCACCACCAGGTCACCGGCCTTGACCCGCGCGGCTGCCTTGAGAGCAGGCTTGCCATTGAGGCTGACCAGCCCCTGGGCCAGCAATTGCTGAAGATAGCTGCGGGAGAACTCAGGAACCAGCTCCACCAGCGCACGATCCAGCCGCTCGGCGTGCTGGCCTGGGCCCATCTGTAGCGAGCGCAGCTCGCTGTCCGCGTCGGCCAGGGCTTCCGACTCCTCGGCCAGCAGGAGGGAATCGCCCTCCTGCGCTGTCGTCACCTCAGACGCTTCGGGACCACCGCCCGGCGAATGATCCGCCATCGGACTCAACGGGATGGCAGATAGCGTGTGGGATCGACAGGCTTGCCCTGCCGGCGGATTTCAAAGTGCAGCTTGACGCGGTCTGCGTCGGTGTTGCCCATCTCGGCGATCTTCTGGCCCTTGCGCACCGCCTGGTCTTCCTTGACCAACAGGGTCTGGTTGTGTGCGTAAGCGGTGAGGAACGTGTTGTTGTGCTTCAGGATGACCAGGTTGCCATAGCCGCGCAGACCGGCTCCGGCATAGACCACACGGCCATCCGCCGCCGCCAGTACCGGGTCACCCGCCTTGCCGGCAATGTCGAAGCCCTTGTTGCGTGCCTCGTCAAACCCGGCAATCAGCGAACCCGATGCAGGCCAGATGAACGCCAGCTCATCCTCGCCCGCTGGCGCCGCCGCTGGTGCCGGCGTGGCTGGCGCCACCGCCACCACCGTGCCCGACGCAGCAGAGGCAGCAGGCTTGGCGCCGCTGGCGGCCGATGCAGGAGCCGCAGCCGGCGTGCTGGCTGGAGCGACGGAGGATGATGTGACCGGGCGTGTCACCACCCCGCTCTCAGAGGCCACCACCGCCTGGGTAGCGGACGGAGGAAGCACGCGCAGCACCTGACCAACTTCGATCAGGTTGGCGTTTTCCAAATTGTTCCAGCGAGCAATGTCTTTCCAGCTTTGCCCAGACTCCAGGCCGATGCGAATCAGGGTATCCCCAGGCTTGACCGTGTAGTAACCCGGCTTGCCAGCATTTTCTGCACCAGGCAGAGGCTTGATGGGGGCACCCACCACCACGCCCGGCTGTGCTGCGGGCGCTGGGGCAGAAGACGACGAAGAGGTGCCCCGATCTTCCACAGGAGCCTTGTTCATGCGGGTGCCACAGCCGGAGAGCACCAGCCCCGCCATTGCCACGGTAAAACCCACCACAAGACCACGCGATACGAACATAAGCAATTCCCTTTACGCAATCCCCGATTTTAGGGGGACAAAATGCACGGGTTCGAGCACGTTTTGTTTCAATCCGTGCGGGGTTTTGTCGATCACCAGCAACATTTGCTGCCCGCCGGTCAGTGCCATGGGTGCCACCAAGCGCCCCCCCACGGCCAATTGATCGCACCAGGCCAGGGGCACAGCATCGCCCCCGGCTGCGGCAATGATGGCCGCGTACGGAGCACCTTTGGCATAGCCGAGCATGCCGTCGCCAAACAGCAGGTGCACATTGGCCAGGCGGAACGGCCGCAAGTTGTCGCGCGCCTTGTCGTGCAGGCCACGCAGGCGCTCCAGCGTGTAAACCTCGCGGGCCAGCAGGCTCAGCACTGCAGCCTGGTAGCCGCAGCCCGTCCCAATTTCCAGCAC
>NZ_QAIM01000668.1:3553-3858 GCF_003061035.1 Acidovorax sp. HMWF018 | reverse complement strand
GCCCAGCCCGCCATGACGTGCGCTCTCTGCGCCCAGCAGCAGCTCACACATGCGAGCCACCACGCTGGGCTTGGAGATGGTCTGGCCCAAGCCTATCGGCAGGCTGGTGTCTTCGTAGGCCTGGTTGACCAGGGCACTGTCCACAAACCGGTGGCGCTCCACAGCGCCCATGGCCTGCAGCACGGGGGCCAACGTGATGCCGCCCGCCGCCAGTTTTTGCACCATCCGCGCCCGGACGGCCGACGAATCCAGCCCCACTCCGGCAGGTGTCGCGGCCACCGCCGGCTTCCGCTGTGCGGGGGAAG
>NZ_QAIM01000668.1:1987-3543 GCF_003061035.1 Acidovorax sp. HMWF018 | reverse complement strand
ACCGGACACCGGCAGCCTGGCCGGAAACCCCGGGCGGCGCTGCATCACGCCCCGGGGGCGGCAGCCGCCCCCGCCGCCAAACGGGCGGCGGTCTGCGCCCAGTAGCCGAGGTTGTCGTGATCGGTCAGGTCCACCTTGAGGGGCGTGAT
Source organism: Acidovorax sp. HMWF018 (assembly GCF_003061035.1). Taxonomy (NCBI): domain Bacteria; kingdom Pseudomonadati; phylum Pseudomonadota; class Betaproteobacteria; order Burkholderiales; family Comamonadaceae; genus Acidovorax; species Acidovorax sp. HMWF018. Next base: position 3,394 of record NZ_QAIM01000668.1, on the reverse strand, counting down.
GGACACATGGCCCTGGGCCGTGGCATGAAAGTCCGTGCCTTCTGCATCGTCCTTGGCAGCACCGGCACCGCCGATCCAGTACATGGCTTCGCCCCGCGGGCTTTCCTGCACGATGACCCGTTCCGCCGCATGGCGGCGCCCCAGGCGGCACAGCTTGGCCGGGCGCAAGGCCTCCAGCGGCATGTTGGGGATGTTCACATTGAGCAGCCAGGGGGTTTCGTTGACCAGTTGCTGCGCACGCATCTGCGCCACCAGTTCACGCGCCTTGGCCGCGGCGGCCTCCAGCTCGGCCCAGCCCTTGTCCACCTGCGAAAAAGCGATGGCCGGAACGCCAAAGAGATATCCCTCCATGGCCGCACCCACCGTGCCGGAATAGATGGTGTCATCGCCCATGTTGGCGCCATTGTTGATGCCCGATACCACCAGGTCGGGCCGGTAGCCCAGCAAGCCAGTCAGCGCGATGTGCACGCAGTCTGCCGGGGTGCCGTTCACATAGCGAAAACCATTCGCCGCCTTGTGCACATACAGCGGCGAATGCAGCGTCAGAGCGTTGGACTTGGCACTGTTGTTATGTTCTGGCGCAACGACCTCCACCTCGACCCCGTCGAGGGTCTTGAGCGCATCATGCAGCGCGACGATGCCGGGGGCCTGGAAGCCGTCGTCATTGGAAATCAGGATCTTCATGGTCTGGGTAGGGGTTGCAACGGATTGTAGGTGGGCAGGCCATTGCTGCGCCCGAGGGCGCCAGAGAAGCCGCCGCCGCAGCCCGTCGCTCGTGGGACATCCGGCACGCCAGCGCCCCACCTATCATGCGGGCCATCATTGACAAGACCGACCGACAGGAGACTTCCCCATGCATGCCTGGCTTTGCACCAACCCCACCGGCGTCGAGGCACTTGCCTGGACGGAGCTGCCCACCCCCACCCCCAAGGCGGGCGAGGTGCTCATCGAGATCAAGGCCGCCAGCCTGAACTTCCCCGACCTGCTGATCGTGCAGAACAAGTACCAGATGAAGCCGCCGCTGCCCTTTGTGCCCGGCTCGGAGTACGCGGGCGTGGTGGCTGCCGTAGGCGAAGGCGTCACGCACCTCAAGGTCGGCCAGAACGTGGCCTGCCTGTCGGGCACCGGCGGCTTTGGCACCCACACCATTGCCCCCGCAGCCCTGTGCATGCCGTTGCCAGACGGCTTTTCGCATGTCGATGCAGCCGCTTTCATCATGATCTACGCCACGTCGCACCATGCGCTGGTAGACCGCGCACAGCTCAAGGCGGGCGAGACCGTGCTGGTGCTGGGCGCTGCCGGGGGCGTGGGCACGGCCGCCATTCAGATCGCCAAGGCCATGGGCGCACGAGTGATCGCTGCCGCATCCAGCGACGAAAAGTGCGCGCTGTGCACTTCCATCGGAGC
>NZ_QAIM01000668.1:0-1977 GCF_003061035.1 Acidovorax sp. HMWF018 | reverse complement strand
CTACAGCAAGGACAACCTGCGCGAGGCCATCAAGACCCTCACGGACGGCAAGGGCCCCGACGTGATCTATGACCCCGTGGGTGGCGACTTTGCCGAGCCCGCGTTCCGCTCCATCGCTTGGCGCGGCCGCTATCTGGTGGTCGGGTTTGCGTCCGGCCCCATCCCGGCCCTGCCGTTCAATCTGGCGCTGCTCAAGGGCGCGTCCATCGTCGGCGTGTTCTGGGGCGACTTTGCCAAGCGCGAACCCAAGGCCAACGCCGCCATGATGGGCGAGCTGGCACAGTGGTATGCCCAGGGCAAGATCAAGCCCGTGATCGACCGCACTATGCCCATGGCCGAGCTGCCCGCCGCCTATGCCCACATGGGCTCGCGCGGGGTGATGGGCAAACTGGTCATGGTGAACTGACGGCCAGCCGCCCCCTTTGGAACGTGTGGGCAGATCTCGCAAGGGGTCCTCCCCATGTTCCTGGCTGGCATACCCGTGTGGCCCGGTGTGCCAGCACGCGCGGCGCCTTGCCTGTGTCACACTTGTGCATTCCAGCCTCCTGACACTGGTGCCCGCCCATGGCCGACCGACCACCTTCCGAGATCGCGCGCGAGACGCTCAAACAACTGGCCGCTCGCCGACTGGCCCCCACGCCAGACAATTACCTCGCGATCTACGATGAAATAGCGGGCATCCGCAGCCCGCAGCCTTTCCCCGAGGGACCGCTGAGCAGCATCCAGCGTGTGCTGCCCGGCCAGACACCTGCGCAAAAACGCCTGCTGGGCCAGTTCGAACGCGCCATCATCACCAAGGACTGGACATCGCTGCAAAGCGTGATGGTGGGTTACGCCAATCTGGGTCTGCACCCGGCCACGGCTTCCAAACCCATCGAGGTGGCCGATGCGCCCGCCGCACTGGGCGAACTGCCGGCCGAGTTTGCCGAAGCCCTGGCCCGCCTCATCGACAACACCCTGCCCGCCCTGGGTGACGACGATCCCCGCGTCATCGACATGGCGCAGCAGCTCATCACTTTTCTGCGCGAACCCACGCCCCTGGTGACCACCGCGCAGCTCATGCTGGGCAACTTCAGCTACCGCCTGTCGTTCGCCACCGAAGAACAAGCCTCCATCCGCGCGAGCCTGCTCGAGCTGCTGCACATGATCTTCGAGAACATCGCCGTGCTCAGCGTGGACGACCGCTGGCTGCAGGGCCAGGCCGAGGCGCTGATGAGTGCCTCGACCCCGCCTCTGACGCTGCGGCGGCTGGACGATGTGCAGCGCCGGCTCAAGGACGTGATCTTCAAGCAGACCGAAGCCAAGGCGCGGTCGCTGGAGGCGCAAGAACAGATGAAGGAGATGCTGGCCACCTTCATCGAGCGGCTGGCGCGCATCACCGCATCCAGCACCAGCTACCAGGGCACCATGGAGCGCTGCGCGGACCTGATCGGCAAGGCCAGCACGCTGCAGGAGATCGCCCCGGTGCTGCAGGAGGTGATGAGCGCCACCCGCGCCATGGCGCTCGACAGCCGCGTGACCCACGATGAGCTGCAGGACCTGCGCGAGCGCACCGAGGCCAAGCGCGCCGAGGTCGCCAAGCTTCAGGAAGAACTGGACCGCGCCAGCGCCCAGGCCCGCCACGACCCGCTGACCGGCAGCCTCAACCGCAAGGGCCTGGACGAGGCCGTGGAACGCGAGATCGCCCGCGCCCGCCGCCTGGGCTCGTCCCTATGCCTGGCGCTTCTGGACGTGGACAACTTCAAGACCATCAATGACCGGCTGGGCCACGCGGGGGGCGACGCTGCCCTGGTGCACCTGGCGCAGGTCACGCGCGAGGTCATGCGGCCGCAGGACTTGCTGGCACGGTACGGCGGCGAAGAGTTCGTGATCGTGCTGCCCGACACCACCGTCGAAGCCGGCGTGGCGGCCATGACCCGCTTGCAGCGCGAACTGACCACGCGCTTCTTCCTGCAAGGCACCGAAAAGGTGCTCATC